>JAFEBR010001123.1 GCA_018242565.1 Planctomycetota bacterium
ACCATGATCAAGACGAAACAGAGCAGGGCCTGTCCGAACGTGGGGGTCGGCCCCTTATCGCGCCAGATATGTCGCAGCCAGAGTTGCAGTTCGAAGCGCTCTCCTTCGCGAAACAAAACTTCTTCCCGTTGGAACTGGTCAATGGCCCACCACAATGCCAGAGCGCTGTAGGCCAGAGAGGTGATCAACACCGGACCGACGTACAGGTATAACCCGCCCGGATTCGTGGGTGACAGCAGTAACCCTTTCAGCAAAAGCGCGGCGCCAACGACCGGCACGACACTGTTTTGCGGAGAAAGGTCGACTGTGGGGGACATGCAGAAAATCGTCAGCCCCAGCACCACCATCAATAGCGGGGTCAGGTAATACTGTCCTTCTTTACTGCTGCGGGCCAGAGTGGCCAACGCCAGGCACAAAGCGCTGAACAGGGCCGTAAGGGGCACGAGCAGCAGAAAAATCCAGACCAGGGCCGGCAAAGGGGGCAACGAGAGGCCGCTGGTGCTGGACAGTGTGCCCGTGGCTGGCATGGTGGCAATCTGCTTGCCCGTCAGGCCCAAGCTGGCGAGATTCAATAATGCCGTGGCGGCGCTGAACACCATCACAGTGAAAAACTTGCCCAGCACGATCTCGGCCCGGGTCGCCGGGCAGATGAGCAGCGTTTCCATCGTGCCGCGTTCTTTTTCTCCGGCCACCAGGTCAATTGCCGGGTAGAACGCGCCGGTGACCGCCATGATGATCAGCAGTGTCGGGAACATCTTGCTCCAGACACTGGCGGCCACCTGTTCGGCCAGCGCCACATCGACCGGTTTGGCCAGCACGGGACGAATGATTTTCTGATCGATGCGAGCCAATTTCAGCCAATCCTCGAGAATGGCTGCTTCCCATTTGTCGAGCGCGTCGGCCACGCGATTGTAGGTGAATTGCGATTTTTCGTCGGCTTTGTTGTAAATCACTTCGGGACGGGGATAGTCGGCTGAAATGCCGACACCGACCTGCCGCTGCGACAATTCCTCGCGAATCTTGGCCAGGTTGTCACGAAAGCCATCGGGAAAAATCACGATCGCCTGAAAGTTGCTTTTGCTGAATAAGTCGCCAGCCGGCTGTGTCCTTGGTGCCGGGGTCGACTCCGGTGTGTCGGCAGCGGCAGGCGACTCAGATTGCAGACTGCGGCGAATGGCGCGGGCCTGGTCGAGTAGCTTCGCCCGGTCGGCAGCACTCCTGACCACTTCCCCGGCCTCGGGGGTCGTGGTTTCTCCCGCGGAGTGTGTTCGGTCGCTGATGACCTCGATTTTTTTTGCGGCCGCTTTGCTGAAGTCCGATTCGGGCTCGCTGGCGCGGCGAAACCAGCGTTCCGCAAACCGGTCGGTCGTCAGCAAGGCCGGCTCGTCGGGCAGATTCTCAGCGCCCAGGATGACGACGGTTCGCGGCTGTTCGCGGAACAGTAAAGTCAATTGCATCATACCCAGGCCCAGGGCGGGGTAGAGCAGCAAAGGCAGGACGGCGATCATGAACAGCGTGCGACGATCGCGGAGTTGGTCACGCACTTCCCGCAGAAAAATCAGTCGCACATTCCGCCAGCTCACAATGTCCTGCCTTCCGCGGAAATCTTGCGGTCGTGTTGCGAAATCAGGTCAAAAAAGACTTCTTCCATATCGCGCTGGTGGTGGCTATCCAGCAGTTCGGCGACCGTGCCGGCCGCCAGGATGCGGCCCCGATAAATGATCGCCACGCGGTCACAGAGCTTTTCCACCTCACGCATGATGTGGGTCGAGAAAATGATGCACTTGCCCTGTTGTTTCAGCCATTCGATTTTCTGCAGCAGGGTCCGCGCGACCAGCACATCCAGCCCCGAAGTGGGTTCGTCGAAGATCATGACGGGCGGGTCATGAATGATCGCCCTGGCAATTGAGACTTTTTGCTTCATCCCGGTGGACATCTTCGAACCGAGCACGTCCCGGATATCCTGCATCTGCAGGGTCTTGAAGAGTTCCTCCATCCGGGCGTGCAACTGGTCTTCTGGAATGCCATACAGACGTCCGTAGTACTCCACCAGCTCCCAGGCGGTCATGCGGTCATAAACGCCCGTGTTGCCTGACATGAAACCGATCTGGCTGCGGACCTGGGCCGGATGGGTGGCCACATCAAAACCGGCAATCGTGGCATGGCCCGAGGTGGGCCGCAGCACCGTGCTGAGAATGCGCAGGCAAGTCGTTTTGCCGGCCCCGTTCGGGCCCAGCAGCCCGTAGATCTCTCCCGGACGAACCTCGAAACTCACCCTCTCGAGCGCTGGCAGGGGGCCGCGACGCAGGTCAAAAAAACTCTTCGACAGTTCATGGACGTGAATCATGCAACCTGCGGTTCCGCCGATTCATCATATTCGTCGATGTATTCGTAGAAGACATTGCGCTGCCGGGGAATGTATCCCGCTTCCCGAATGCAGCGGCGGATCGAATCGATGGTCAGATGGTGTACGGTTCCCGCCGAGGAAACCACGTTTTCTTCAATCATCAGGCTGCCCATGTCGTTGGCGCCGAAGAACAGCGCCACCTGACCGGTCTTTTCGCCTTGCGTGACCCACGACGACTGAATGTTGGGAATGTTGTCCAGGTACAGCCGGCTGATTGCCTGCGTCTTGAGGTACTCGAACGCACCCACCGGCGCAATGTGCGACAACGCCGTGTTTTCCGGTTGAAACGTCCACGAAATGAACGCGCTGATTCCGCCCGTTTCGTCCTGCAACTGCCGGACGCGTTCAAAGTGTTCGATTCGCTCGGCCAAGGTTTCGACGTGACCAAACATCATTGTGGCCGACGATTTCCCACCGAGTTCATGCCAGACCCGGCAGACGTTGAGCCAGTCGTCTGTCAGTACCTTGCCGCGGGTGATCTCATGGCGGACCCGATCAACCAGAATCTCACCCCCGCCGCCGGGCAGACTCCCCAGGCCGGCCTCTTTCAGCCGCGACAGCACTTCGCGCAATGGCAGTTTGTTGACCTTGGTGAAATGGTAAATTTCAGGCGGGCTGAATCCGTGCACGTTGACCTGCGGGAAGTGTTGTTTGATATCGCGCAGCAGGTCTTCGTACCACTCGAGCTTCAGCGTGGGGTGCAGGCCACCCTGCATCAGGATCTGGTCCCCCCCCAGCGCCACGGTCTCTTCAATTTTCTTGAGCAGAACTTCGCGGGGCAGCACGTAGACTTCTTCGTGCTTCGGGGGCCGGTAGAACGCGCAGAAATCGCAGACCGCCGTGCAGGCGTTGGTGTAGTTGATGTTGCGGTCGATGTTGTATGTGCGAAAGGGCTCGGGATGCAGCCGACGTGCGACGGCATCGGCCGCCTGTCCCAGCGAAATCAGATCGTGGGACTCCATCAGCTTCAGTCCGTCAGCAGGAGTCAGGCGTTCGCCCGCCACTGCCTTTTCAAGCACAGGCGCAATGTCGGAAGACAAGGTCGATACCTCGAGGAGCAAGTTCGTGTTTGACAGCCAATTGGTGGAACCGGGCCAGACCCTGGCGCTCGGCTGGTCCCAGTCGGTAATACAAGTTCTGTGTCAGGTAATCATAGGTGACTTGTTCGGAAAGTCCCAGTAAGGGGGCTTCTCGCCGGGCGATGGCGGACAGGTTCTGGCAGCCTCGGTCCCGGGCCCGCGACAGCACCTCTTCCAGGTTCCCTAAATCACGACCGCGCTGTGCACCCCACATGGCAAAGACGAATGGCAATCCGGTCCAGGCGGTCCATTCTTCTCCCAGATCCCAGGTGGCACTGAACCGCTCGGCTGGTGCTTCAATGGCCCGGTCGCCGATCAACAGGACGGCGTCGGCGTCGGTACCGGTCGTCGTCCGATCGAGGGGCAGGGGTTCCAGGTCCGGCAGAATCCCGAATCGCTCGGCCAGCAGGATGCGGGCGAGGGTCGCGCTCGTGCGCGACCCGGCATCAAGGGCTAGCGAGCGTACGTCAGCCGGGTGCTTGCGAAAGTAGAGCTTCACACTCAACACAGGTCCGCGGGCCGCCACGCACGCATCTGACACTACCTCGTAATGCGGTTCCAGCAGGCAGGCGATCGACGGCACCAGCCCCACATCGAGCGTTCCGGCCAAGAGCTGATCAGCCAGACGACTCGGGTAGTCGAGGATCAACTCGGCTGTGGGAGCCAGATCAGTCAGGCCTTCGATCAGCGGCTTCGAATTCAGATAATTCACGGCCCCAATGCGCAGGGGACGTTCTGCGGAGTCTTGCATGATGCTTCAGATTTCCACAACTCGGTAGAATTTCGCAGCGTGTTGACGGAACTTCTCGTGCCTGGGCCACCCGTGTTCCCGGCAATCGTGAACGCAGGGCTTTTGGCGGCCTGCGAGGACAATTTCTTTCGTCAGGCTCGGCTGGAAGGCTTGGGGTGAGCAGACTGGTCGAAATCGTACATCAGAATCTGTTGATTGATTCTCCGTTGGTGCCAGTGAGACTCGACAGCCTCGGTTCCACGTTTTATTGTCCTGCGCTTTTCTTTCTCTCGCGTCACGGCCAGATTATAAACCGTGCAGTGTCGCGGGCAAACCCGTGGGGTGGAAGGTCTGCGAGGGGAAAAACGCCGGTCTTCCGCCGAAAATCTCTCTGATTCCAACCGCCTGAACCCGCAGCGCTTAACTTCTTGTGTCCGAGGAAGGTCATCACATGTCAGAACAACCCGTTTCCGTCGCCATCGTGGGCATGGGCACTGTCGGTACGGGGGTTGCGCGGGTCCTGACCGAACAACCCGACCGTATCGCCCGCCGAGCGGGTCGGCCCGTCCAACTGAAACATGCGGTGGTCCGCGATCTGAAAAAGTCTCGGGGAATCGAATTGCCTCCAGGGACGGTGACCACTGACCTCGCCCGCGTGATTCACGATCCTGAGGTGCAGATTGCAATCCTGCTGGTCGGGGGAATTCACCCGGCACGTGAGATTTTGCTGGACTTGCTGGCGGCCGGCAAAGATATCGTCACGGCGAACAAGGCCCTGTTGTGCGAGCACGGGGAAGAATTGTTCGCCCGAGCGCGAGACCTGGGCCGCACCATCGCGTTCGAGGCTGCCGTGGCTGGTGGCATTCCGATTATCAATACCGTCAGCCAGTGCCTGGCGGCCAATCAGATCACCTCCATCTCGGCGATCCTCAACGGCACCAGCAATTACATTCTCACTCAGATGATCAGCGAGAATTGGCCCTATCGCCAGGCGCTGGCCAAGGCCCAGGAACTCGGTTATGCCGAGGAAGATCCGACTTTGGACATCGACGGCACCGATGCTGCCCAGAAGCTCGTGATTCTGACACAACTGGCGTATGGAGTGCGGGCCAGCGTGGCGGATTTTCCGCGACAGGGAATCGACACGCTCGACCTGGCCGATTTGACCTATGCTGGCGAACTGGGCTATACGGTGAAACTGTTGGCGGTTTCAAAGCTGGTGGATGGGCAACTGGAAATGCATGTGCAGCCAACGCTGGTTCGTCATCACACTCCGTTGGCCGAAGTGCGGGGGCCTTTCAATGCCATCGCCCTTGTGGGAGATGTGGTGGGCGAGACCTGGTATTCCGGCCGCGGCGCCGGGCAGATGCCGACGGCCTCCTCGGTGGTCGCCGACGTGATCGACACGATCGCCGGGCGGACCCGCCTGACGTTTCCGCGGCTGGAAGTGTGGCGCGAGCCCGCCCCGTTCCCGATGCAGCCCCGTGAAAAGATCGTCAGCCGCTTCTACCTGCGGTTCAGCGTGCTCGATCAACCGCACGTCCTGGCCGACATTGCCGACATCCTCGGTCGCAACAAGATCAGCATCGCGTCGGTGTTCCAGCATGAAGCCGAGGGGAGTGACGAGGCCGGTCGCCGCACGGTACCGCTGGTCATCATGACCCACCGCACGACCGTGGGGAACATTGAATCGGCCGAACGCGAACTCGCCCGCCTGACCGCGATCTCGCCCCCGCATGTCCGCATGCCCGTAGTGAATTGACCCGAATGCCGGTTGCCATGACCCATGTCGTCGTCGTCAAACTAACCCGGCGAACGACCAGCGTGAGCTGGCTGGTTTATCGGTGTGGCTTACAAATGACGCGTGTAGCCACCCATAAACAGTATTGAATTGTCATGTGCGTCACACCCGAACTACGGTGTCCGAGTTGTCGTGCAGGCGTCACATAGGGTTTCGTCCCCCGACAGAGACGAAATTGCGTGTGAACGCTCGGTGGGATCGCTGTCACGTTTCGTGGCGGCTGAAGCCACCACTTCGGTTTTCTGCAGAAATGCTGCCCTCATCGGTGTTCCCTGGCTGTCGCCGGTCCTGTTGCCGAGGGTTTTGCGATGCGCGACGTGTGGTTGAGACCGGCCATTAGCAATCGAGGCAGGACCGGCGGAAGCCGGTTCGTGCGGGAACACGCCGACTGCGTATGCGGCAGCCACGGCCAGAACACGGCCGCCAAGTAGTCGTGGGGGCAGAATGTCGCTCTGTCGGTATCGTACCAGGATCGTCTCGCCATAGCTGATGACGATCTCTTCGAAATCGGCGTACGCACACAGTCCCCCTTCGCGAGCGTGCAGTTTGAGAAAGGGATGCTGTGGCGACAAGGCGGCCGCCAGCAGACGTGGATCGCCGGGCCGGCAATGGGATGCCAGCTTCGAATCGTCCAGGTTGACGACGCGCAATCCCTGCGGAGACACGGCCTCCACGAGAACCGCTCGGCATTTCTCGAGCATCGTCGGTGTTGACCGCGGTTCGGTGGGATGTTCGATTCGTGCCGCCAGGACGGCGACCTGGCAGGCGTCGAACGGCAGTCCCGATTCACGAATACTGCTGGCTGACAGTTCGCAAACGGCTGCTTCCACTCGCGGATTGAGCAACAGCGCCTGGCAGCCGGCATGAGAATCGGACATGGTCTGTGTCACCTGTCTGCCGGAAATCCGGATCCCCGACTTGTTCGCAACACCAGTGACGTTTCCCGAGTGCTCGAGAAACTCGCCGATCCATGTACTGACATCGGTGGCGAGTTCGTCACCCATGACGGCCACCAGGGGAATCGTTCCGTTTTCACCAAATGGAATCAACGAGGCCACAACAGCCGCTTCGACGGGACGGGGGGGATTGCAAACCGGGTAGCGATGCAGGTAGATGGCCGGCCCGGCATTCACTTCCAGAATTCCCCCTCCCTGCTCGGCCAGTGACTGCGAAATGTCGGTGGCCATAATGTCGACCCCCGCGACATCGAGACCGGTGACGCGAACGGCATCGCGGGCGGCCGCGGCGATGTCCGGATGCACGGTTTCAGTGACATCCTGAATCATCTCGGCGTAACAGGCTTGCGGACTGGCCTGTAAGATCACCCGGCAGCCAGCGGGGGGCACCGACTCGAGTTCCCACGCCTGTTGCGCGAGTGCTTGCCGCAGTTGTTCGTCAATTTGGATCGTGAACCAGGGATGATCGGGGCCATCCCCGCGACGGGGATCGCGGTTGGCCTCGTCGATGAGTTCGCGCATCGTTCGGCGTCCGTCGCCGAACACCTGGGCCGGATCGCGACGAACGGCGGCCACCAATTCATCGTTCACGATCAGCAGGCGATGCGGCACGCCCGCCAAGTGACGCTCGACGAGCACGTCGGACCGAAATTGCCGGGCTAACTCCCAGGCGGCTGTCACCTGGGGCCTGGATTGCAGATTCACCGACACGCCGTTGGCATAGTCGGCATCTCGTGGTTTCACGACGACCGGCGCGCCGATTTCACAGGCGATCGCCCAGGCTTCTTCTGGATCGTTTGCGAGTCGTCCCTCGGCTGTCGGCAGCCCCAACTGCTTCATTAACTTTTTGGTGAGCAGTTTGTCCCGCGAGATCTGCTCAGCGAGATATCGGGTGGCATCTGTGATCACTCCTTGGATGCGTCTCTGACGGGCGCCATATCCGAGCTGCAACAGGCAATCGCCATCAAGTCGAGTAACCGGTATGCCGCGGGCCCGGGCCGCCGCGGCAATGG
Organism: Planctomycetota bacterium; assembly: GCA_018242565.1. Lineage (GTDB taxonomy): Bacteria > Planctomycetota > Planctomycetia > Planctomycetales > Planctomycetaceae > JACQFH01. Next base: position 7,987 of record JAFEBR010001123.1, read on the forward strand.
GCCCGGTCGTGCTCCCCAAACACGCGTTTCGTGCCGCGTCGCGTAATCGCTGGCGGCAGTCGAAAAACGCGGGGGGTGATTCCTGTCCCGGCCAAACCAGTGCGTGTGCCAGACTGGTTGCCAGACGCGCCAGGGATTCCTCGGCGATTTCCAATAAAAGCCAGGCTTCGCGCGGATGGTCGGAATCGACGATTCGGCTCTGCATGCGGGGAGGGACAGCCAGGGCTTGCAATTCCGCGGCCAGCCGTTGGAAAAGTTCGATCGGGTTCGCGGCGTCGTGAATTCTTCGCCAAAGGGCCGATTGCTCGCCTGCCTGTTCCGGCTTGTCACCGGCCAACTGTCCCTCATTCTGTTCCAGCCAGCGTCTCAGGCGATCCAACTCCGATCGGGGAACCTCTCGGAATTGTTCCGGCGTTCCATCGAGCGAGAGGCAGATTTCCAGCACAGGGTTGCAGGACCAGATGTTCCGCCCGTTCAAGGCGACAATCTTCGTGATGCGGGTCATGGATCGGCGCTCGGGAGCTATTCAGCCAGGCTGTTCCCTGCACGAGTCGTCCACTCTGGACTGGCTGCGTCTGGGAACTAAGCACTTATGCGTAACGGCCCCGGAAACGAGGCGCGCCGGTTGGAAAAATCTTCGAGAGGGCCCGGGTTTCCCCAGCACAGATTACATGCGCGTCGCCGCAACATCTGATGGGGACAGTGATTCAGGCAAATGCGCGCCAATTCAATTTGCGGCGGACGGCGTGTGCACCAGTGCGCCCGCCAATGCATGACGGACATGGTTCTGCGAGTCTTGCCTGTGTTCGAGGGGCGCTGTCGGTCCTCTACTTCCGAGTTACACCCAGACGCTGAGCGAGCAAACGGGTGCCACCTGGAAATTTAGACGAGATCTTCCACCCGGCGTCGGTTAGACTGGTGAAATTCATTGGTTCCATTGTCGGGCAGGGCAAATGCCGCAAGACGATGTCATATCTCGTGAAGATCAAGTGAATCTGGCGATCGCCGAGTATTTGCTGGCGGTCGAACGTGGTCAGGCTCCCGCGCGAGACCATTTTCTGGCGGAACATGCCGACATTGCCGACGACCTGCGAGATTTTATGACCGCGCATGGTCAGTTGCAGGCCCTGGTGCACGATCTTGATCCGCCCGGTCAGTCGGTCGATCGATCGGCCGTGGCGCGGATGAACCCCGAGTCGAACACGCCGGTCGAGGCGAATGCTGTCAGCAGGGCATCGGTGCCTCCGACGACGATCATGGGGGCCCACTTCACCGAGAGCGATGCCACGTCGATGCCGTCGCCAGACGATTTGTTGATCGAAGAAGAAATCGCCCGGGGAGGCATGGGCGTCGTCTTCAAGGGGCGTGATGCCCGACTGGGGCGAGACGTCGCGGTGAAAGTGCTATTAGAAAAGCACCAGGATGACCCGGACCTGCTCAATCGCTTTTTCCAGGAAGCGCAGATTTCCGGCCAGTTGCAGCATCCGGGGGTCACTCCCGTATATGCGATGGGGCGTCTGCCTGATCAACGTCCATTTTTCACGATGAAACTCGTGCAGGGAGAGACACTGTCGCGGCTGTTAAAAGCACGCCCAGATCCCGAGCATGATCGTCAGAAGTTTCTGAAAATCTTCGAGCAGGTTTGCCAGACCGTAGCGTATGCCCATTCCCGGGGCGTCATTCACCGCGACCTGAAACCCGCCAATATCATGGTTGGGGCATTCGGTGAGGTTCAGGTCATGGACTGGGGACTGGGGAAAGTGTTGAATTCGGTGGATGCCACGGGCGCTCCAGCGGCGGAAAAGACGTCGGCACCCCCTGCAGTGGTCTGCTCGAATTGTCGCTCTGTTTCTGGGGACTCGACCGACTCCGGTGCACCGACACAACCTGGCAGCGTTCTGGGGACCCTTGCCTACATTTCTCCCGAACAGGCCCTGGGGCAGACCAGCTTGCTCGACCAGAAGTCCGATGTGTTTGGCCTGGGTGCCATTCTTTGTGAGATCCTCACGGGAACGCCTCCGTATCTCGGCACCGATTCGGTGCAGTTACGGAATCAGGCAGCGCGTGGTGAATTGAGTGAGGCTTTTGATCGGCTCGAACGTTGTGGTGCGGATTTTCCACTGATCGTTCTGGCCCGGCGGGCCCTGGCTCCCCTGCCCGCCGACCGACCAGCCGATGCCCGGGAAATGGCCCATGAGGTCGCTGCCTACCTGGAAGGCGTGGAATTGCGATTGCGTGAGGCGGAACTCGCGGAAGTCGCGGCGGTAACCCGGGTGGCGGCCGAGCGTACCCGTCGAAAGCATGTGATCGCCCTCTCTGTCGTCGTGCTGTCTGTGCTGGCCTGTGGCGTGCTCGGAACGGGCTGGGGGCTAATACGTGCCGAACGGGCCTACCGGGCAGAACTCGTCGCTACGGAAACGGTGCGGAGGGAACTCTACGTGGCCGACCTGGAATTGGCCGGGCAAGTGTGGGATAGCGGCACCGGAACGGCTCAATACGTCAACGACCTGCTCTCGCGACACACGCCACGCGATGGTCAGCCCGATCTGCGCGAGTTCGCCTGGCGATTCCAATGGACTGCACTCCGTAACCAGTACTGTCGCCTGATGGAACACGACCGTGGAGCGCGACTGGTCGCCTTTGCCCCCGACGGCCAAATCGTCACCCTCGACGGCGGGCTCGCACTCAAACACTGGGACTTGCCCTCGGGCCGGAATTCACGGGCGACAGACCTGCGCGATGCGCCCCACATCTGGTGCCATGCCATTTCGAATGACGCGCGGTGGATTGCGCTGGGGGGCGACGCGACGGTTCATCTCTTCCAGTGCCAGGACGGTCGCCGCACGTTTTCGGTTCCGGGACGGGCCCTGGTTCTGGCATTGAGTTTCTCGGCAGAGGGGGACAAGCTGGCGGTCGTGTGGGGCGACGGTGTCGTGCAGATCTGGGGCACCGGGACAGGCGAACTTCTGCGTTCCTGGACACTCACGAAGCTGCAAGAGATTTCGAGTCTGGAAAGTGTAGCCGTCGCCCCCGACGGCCAGAGCGTGTTTCTGGTGGGCTATCCCACGAGTCGGCAGTTGACCTGGGCCAAGGCGGACCGGTCGGAATCGCTCCTTGAGACGCGACATGAGTCGCGGGTCTATTCCGTCGCGCTCTCGCGGGATGGAACATTCGGGGCCTCTGGAGATGCGAACGGACTTGTCTGCTTGTGGAATGTCGTATCTGCCGATTCCCCCGTCGGTACCTTTCGCGCACATCGCGGCAAGGTGACCGCACTGCAGCTTTCTGCGGATGCGAAGTTGCTGGCCGTGGGAACGGCAGAAGGCGTGGTAACGGTCTGGGATGTCGCGAGCCGGCGCGTGACCGAGACGCTGAAAGGGCATTTGGACCGGATTCATGACTTGAGCTTTTTGGCGGACGGCACGCTGCTGGCGTCGGCCAGCCAGGATGGCGACGTGCGGGTGTGGAAATTGGGTGGCTCTGGCGCTTCGCGGATGATTGGCTCAGCCGACACGCACGCTTTCAGTGTGGCCTGGTCAAAGGATGGTCGCTACCTGGCGGTCGGGACGGGCGACGAGGCGGCCGCCGAACACGACGAAGCGATGCAGGAAGCGAAAGTCAAAGTCTGGGATCCCGCGGCGCGGACTTTAGTTCGGGAACTGCGGGCGGGCACAGGACGCGTCCTGGCCGTGGCGATTTCTCCCGACGGTCGTCTGCTCGCGACCGGCGGTTGGGATTCGACTCTGCGAGTGTGGAACCTCGAATCGGGGGAACTGCAGTATCAACAGCCTGGCCCAGCGGCACATGCCGACGCCCCCTTGCGACGGGCTCTCGGAACGCTGGCCATTTCCCCCGATGGAACGCTGATTGTTGCGGGCTTTGGCCGGCCATCGCACCATCTGCACGATTACGATCAGGTGGCAATCGTCTGGAATCTGGCGACTGGCGAGAAGTTGCGAGAATTATCGGGGCATTCGAACACCATTTGCTCGGTGGTTTTTTCGCCCGATGGGAAATGGCTGGCCACGGCGAGCGATGATCGACAAGTCAAACTGTGGTCTGTTCAGAATTGGGAGGAGCGTGGGCACATCGAAAGCGCCGAACGGTTCAAGTCGGTGGCGTTTTCTCCCCAGGGCAACTGGATCGCCACGGGGAGCCAGAGCGGCACGATCACCATCTGGGACACAGTCAAACTGCAAGTACTTCGGCAACTGACGGGACATACGAGCGGGGTGCCGGGGCTGGCATTTTCGCCGGATGGGCGGACCCTCGCGTCGGCGGGTTGGGACAGTACCGTGAAATTGTGGGACCCCATCAGTGGACGTGAAACGCGTACGTTTCGTGATTTCGACGATTGGGTGACAGGCCTGGCCTTTGCGCCCGGCGGCAACAGCCTGGCGACCGTCAGTTTCGACAAGACGGTCCGCCTCTGGGACGCGGCCTCATGGCAGACGATCGAAATCGCCGACGCGCACGAGCGTGGCGCGGCGTCCCGTCTGGAGGAACGTCAGCGTCAGCGGCAAATGCAGCGTTCGGTGGAGGGAACGTTTCCGGCCACGGTCACGCTGCTCGAGCGATACGTGGGGACCTACGAAAATGGTTTGAAAATCCTGCGCAGTGGCGACCATCTGACGGTTTATCCCCTGAAGGGGGCTCGTGGGGCTGCCGCAGCGGTCTATGCGCAGTCCGAGACCCGCTTTACCTGCCGCGAACACGAAATCGATGTGACCTTTCTCACAGACGAGCAGGGACAGGTCACGCGGGTCCTCGTCTACCAGGATGGGGAAGCCTTTGAAGCGCTGAAAGTCCATGACTGACGAATCCCCGATGAGCGGACAGGCCCTGGAAAGGTATCGGCGCTATCTGGCGTTTCTGGCCCGATTGCAAGTTGGCTATCGGTTCCGCGCCCGGCTTGACCTGTCGGGAATTGTCCAGCAGACGCTGTGGGAGGCCTGCCAGAACCCGACCGAATGGACCTCGTTGACGGCATCACAGCAAATGGCCTTTCTGCGGCGGGTTCTGGCGCACAATGTGTGCGACGAGGTCCGCAAGCTGACCTCGGACAAGCGCGACGTTCATCGCGAAGAGTCATTGGATCGGAAAATGGACCAGTCGTCGCGCCGGCTGTGGAAAGAGCTGGCGTGTGACTCGTCCAGTCCGAGCCGAAAAATCAGCAGATCCGAACAGGCGCTGCAATTGGCCGCCGCTCTGGATTGTCTGCCCGAGGCGCAGCGCGAAGCACTGATTCTACAGCATTGGGAAGGTCTGCCGCTGACCGAGATTGCCGCCCACATGAACCGCACCCCGGCAGCCGTCGCGGGACTGCTGAAACGCGGCTTGCAGCAACTGCGCGCGACGTTAGGCGCTGTTATGTAGCCCGAATAACTCGGAGCGTCGGAAGTTCAGGGCGGGTTCTTGGCCAACCCGCGAGCGAAGGGCCGGATGGGGCCCATACGAAGTTGGCTAATGGAGCGCAGGCAGGTCATTGCGGAAACTGGGATTTAGCACGGTGTTGACCGTTTGTTTCGCTCTCCGCGATGATTTCGCCCTTTCAGGGCTTTCGCGAGTGGGTTTGTGTCCACCCGGGGGCGTTGCCCCCGGGTGGACCATTGCCGCCTTTCAGGCGAGGTGCCGGTGGGGGCCAATTGAAGAGCCGGGGCATTGGTCGTCGCGGAAAGTGGGGATTGGGCCCCGCTGCCTTCGTGCGGTCTGAGTCTGCAACCGGGCATTCTATGTTGGCTGCGGAGTGCGCGGTGGTCCGGGCTGAAAGCCCAAAATCATTCAGCCCGGAGCGGCCCGGGCGGATTTCATCGCGGCCAACTGTCGCCGATTGCCGCCGGGATAGGATATACTATCCGTACGATGTGCGGCGGTTCCCGTGGGCCGGGGGGATTGCCGGCGGTGGTCGGTTTATGGCTTACGGGGCGAGCTCGTGAGACAAAAAACGAGCCGTAGCGGATCTGATTGAAGAGCCCAGCATTTGAAAGGCGCACGAGAGCCTATGAAATTCCTGCCTTTCCCCATCGCCCGATTGGTGGGTCTGTTCCAGTTGGTCTCCGGTCGTCGGTTGGGAATGGCGACGGTCTGTCTGGTTTGTGGACTCAGTCTGGCCGTCTCCGCCCAAGCCGCGGAAGACCCGCGGTTTGAAGAAGCGCGCGTCCATTTCCAGCGGGGGCGAATCCCCGAGGCGCTCGAACTGTACGACAAGCTGGGCGAGGCCGGGCTCGAACCGGGCCGGGTTGCGATCGGTAAAAGCCGTTGCCTGGAATTTAGAGGCGAATGGAAAGAGGCGACCGAAGTGCTCGAACAGGCCGCGTCGGCCGACGACGACCCCGCATTACTGGCCCGCCTGGCCGAGATCTACCTGGCACAAGGTCGGTTCGACGTCGCCGAGCAGCGTTTGAAGCGGGCACTCGAACTCGACGCGACTCTGCCGGCGGTCAAGCTGATCGAAGCCGACCTGCTGGCGGCTCAAGGCAAACTGCAGCAGGCCAACACGGCGTACCACTGGTTCGTCCGCTACTACAACCAGGAGCAGCCGGAAGACTCGGAAACGCTGATTCTCGTGGCCCGCGGCGCGTCGCAATACGCCCGCTGGAACAGTGTCCCGCAGATTTTCGATTTCGTGGTCAATACGTTGTGTACCGATGCACAGGCGAAAGATGCGAACTGCTGGCAGGCGCGACTGATCTCCGGGATGCTGCTGCTGGAAAAATTCAATCGGGCCCAGGCGATTCCGGAGCTGAAACAGGCGCTGGCGATCAACCCCCACGCCGCCGAGATTCATGCGGCCTTGGCGCTGGCCGCTTTGCAAGACCGCAATCTGGCGGAGGCCGGCAGTCATCTGCAGCGGGCTCTGGAACGTAATCCGAAACATCCGTTTGTATTACGCCTTGCGGCGGACATCGCGCTCGCGGACGGTCGCCTCGACGTGGCCCGGCAGACCTTGGTTCAGGCGCTGGACATCAATTCCCGCGATCAGACGGTTCTGGGCCGATTGGCGGCCTGTCATGTCCTGGAGGATGGCATTCCAACCGACGCCGAACTCGACCAACTCTTCGCCCATTTGGAAGACATCGACAATCTGCCAGAGAAGTCACTCAGTCGGTTCGGTACCCTGCTGGCCGGTACGGCGAAGTGGAATCCGCATCCTGGTCCGTTCCTCGCGGCGGCCGCCGAGCAGTTCCTGGGACGAAGCAAATTCGAAATCGCCGAGCGCTGCTATCGTCAGGCCGTGCTATCGATGCCGCAACTGGCGGGACCCAAAGCGGAGCTGGGCCTGCTCTATATGCGGACGGGCAACATCGCCGAAGCGCAAAAACTGCTGGACCAGGCCTATGCGGCCGATCCGTATCACGTCCGGGTCAGCAATATGCGCAAAGTCCTGAAAGTGCTCAGTGGTTACGAAGTAATCACCACTGAACATTTCGTGATTCGGGTCGATTCGCAAGTCGATCGAGTACTGGGGAAGTACATGGCTGAGTACCTCGAATCGATTTATCCCGTCCTGGTGGAGCAATTCGGGTTTGAGCCCCCGGAAAAGACCCAGTTCGAGATCTACAACAAGGGGAAAGGGCAGTCGGCCCATCAGTGGTTCAGCGCGCGGATGGTGGGTTTGCCATGGATTCAGACGATTGGCGCTTCGACCGGACGGATCGTGGCCATGGCGTCTCCGACGGGAGTCGAACGGCCCTTCAACTGGGCCCGCGTTGTCAAACACGAATTTGTTCACATCCTGACTCTGCAGCAGACGGCGTTTAATATTCCACACTGGTACACCGAAGCGCTGGCGGTGATGAGCGAAGGGGGGAGTCGTCCCGAAGAGTTCCGTCGCGTTCTGATCGAGCGGTTCGGGCGGGGCGAGTTGATGAATCTGGATACGATCAACCTGGGGTTCGCCCGCCCGAAAACTCCCGACGACTGGACGCTGGCCTACTGCCAGGCCCAGTTGTACGCCGAGTACATGATCGAGAAGTTCGGTCCTTCGAAGCCCAAAGAGCTGTTAATGGCGTATTGCGACAACCAGTCGACGGAGCAGGCAATCCCGCGCGTGTTCGGTGTCAGCAAGGCGGTGTTTGAACAAGGGTATCGCGACTACGTCGAAACGATTATCAGTCAGATTCGGAAGCAGAAAATTGAGTTGTCACTGACCCCCGGTGCTGCGGAAAAAGAACACCAGGCGCACCCCGATGATCCCGCGGTGGCCGCCCGGTTTGCTCGCGAATTGTTAAAAATCGGCAAGCGCAAAGAAGCCCGGAAAATTGCCCAAGCCGCACTCGAGGCGAACCCCGGGGAACCGGTGGCGAACACGGTGCTGGCTTTGCTTGAATTGCGGGCCGAGAATGCTCCCGCCGCGATTGACTGGTTGAAAAAGGGACTGAACAGCGCCGATCCGCATCCCGGGGTG
>JAFEBR010001124.1 GCA_018242565.1 Planctomycetota bacterium
AAAGGCGAACTGGTGGCGGTCAGGCCCGTCCAGGGCGGAATATCCAGGCCATTGATCAGCGACAACCCGACATACGATTCGGACGCCGCGCCGACGTTCGAGAATTCCGAGCTGGCCTTACCGGTTGTGAAACCAAAGATCCCGATGGGCGGAGACGAGGTCCCATTGACGATGGTCGTTGTCGTGAGCGTGCCAGAGCCATAAGTCGGATCAAGCGGGCGATCGACAACCCAGGTCGCCAGGATTCCCGAAAGCTGGCTGGTCGTCGCTGGCACGGTGACCGATACCGTTCCCGTGACGATAAACCCGTTCGTCGTATTGGTGATCACCAGGCTGCTGGTGACAGGGCCCAATTGGCTGCTCGGAGTCGCCGAGAACACGGCGGGGCCCGAAAAGAGTGCCGCCTCACAACGAGTCGCGACCAGTAGAACACCCAGCACGAAAGCCATACGTTTCATCGGTCGTTCCTGTCAGGGTCAAGGAATCCAGAGACGCAACGCGAACACAATCGCGTCAGTTCGAAGTTTGGCCGGAGATCAACTGCTGCAGACAACGAGCGGTGGTCAGGCTGAGAATTCCTGACCCGTCACAGAGACGGCAACCAGGAACCGGCCCCGTCACCGCGAACACAAAGTTAGAGTACGGCTTTGGCGGTGGAAATCAAGCCTGCGTCGCAGAACCGTGCGCGTTTGTGACCACACAAATTGTCGTCTGTGGTACGCGGGGCGACCAACTCGCGTGGGGCCGGCCGTGAATGCGGATCCTTAAGGCCCCCGCGGGAATGCGACTGGCTCAAATCATGACTCGGTGGCTTTCGCTCCCGTGTGGGCGTCGATGAGTTCCAGGGTTCCGTCGTTACCGGCCACCGCCAGCGAATGCCCATCGGGAGAGAATTGAAGGTCCCACACCATCGAGGCCGAGATCGAGATCTCGTGTCTCCTTTGCCAGGAGGTCAGATCCCAGACCACAATTTTTCGACGATGGCCTCCCCACGCCGCGGATTTCCCGTCGCTCGAGACGGCGAGGGTACTGACCCCCAGCAGTTCTGATTCGAGGCGCCAGACTTCGCGCTCGCTGTCAATTTCCCAGAGTCGAATGGTGTCATCCTGGCTCGCCGAGATGATACGTCCATCGGGCAACACGGCCACGGCAGTCGCAGGTTGTGAATGCCCGGTCCAGGTCTGGCGGATTCGGCCGGACTTCAGATCCCACTGTCGAATCGAGCCATCATAAGCCGCTGTAACGAGGGCTTGCCCGTCGGGTGAAAACGCCAGACGGGTGGTGCGAACCGCCGGACCGGAGATGAGTGGCGTGCGTGTACCCGCCTCGTTGTCGACCGGTGGCGTGATGAGGTACAGGGAACCATCGGAACTGGCGACAGCGATCTGTCGAGAATCCCGCGAGACAGCCAGTGCCGAGAAATCGACCATTTCCGGGAGTTGCAGCAGCAATTGCCGTTCGGCGTGCTGGAGATGTGACCACCAGAGTTGCCCCTCGCGTGTCGCGACCAGAAGGTGTTGTCCATCGGGAATCAGTTCGGCCAGCACGATGGGTTCTCCCGACGAACCAATTGTTAAGCGCTGCGGTCCGCTGTCGCGATCATGGATGACGAGCGGGCCACCCACGCCAATGTCACCCGTTTCGACAGCCAGAAAACGACGGCTGTCTGCCGACCAGGAGATTTGTCGGACGGCAACATTCGCAATGGGAGTCACCGGTTCGCTCGCCAGGCGGAAGTGGAGGGAGCCATCGGGCGCCAGGGAGAGCGGATTGCGGGCCAACCCCACGCCAGCGGCAATGAGCGCGGCGATCACAAGAGTTCCGAGCAGGTTGTCTTTCCGATGCATGCCGTTCTCCAATTTCAGTTTGAGCTACGCAGACGACGAGACAGAGGCCGATTCTCCGGGCAGACCGGGGGCGCAGCCGACTTTGAAAACTGCAGAATCTGCAGCGCAGAAGACCCGCACGATGGTCAATCGCGTCAGGCGGGAGTTCAGTCGCGAACTTCATCCCGTTACGGCGGAAGATCGGGCGCCCTGCCGACTCCCGCGGGGGGCGGGCGTCTTAGGCGCAGCGACATGTGATTTTGCTGGGGAGTGGTCTCGAAAGAATCTGGTCGCGGAGCACCTGGTGCGGCCAGGCACAGATGCAGAACATCGTCTTCGATTTCGTAAAGCGCCTGAATGTGCGAGCCAGAGTCAGATCGCATTTCAAGGTAGCGCGAGGGATTCAAAGAGTCGAGCTTGAAATTGCCTCGAGCTTCGACAACAGCATTGTTGCGAACCTGCCGCAGCACATACCGATCATCTTCAAACGAAACTTCTTCTCGGGGATCGACGGGCAATTCAGTGCCCGCGGCCTCACCGTAGGTCAACATCCACTGTCCCTGAAGTGCTTCCGCTTCGACAGAGCGGTTCAGTCGCCTCAGGTGGGCATAACCGATCAGGCCGGCGCGGACCGACACAGTCCGTCGGGCGGGGGCCCCGACGACGCCCAAGGTGATCGCCTGGGGACGGTCGCCCCCCTCGCCACCACTGCAGACTTCGAGTTCGTCTGGAAGCAGCCTGTACACTCCGGGGACCGCCACGACCTTGTTCTCGTCTGGCCCATCTGCGAAGGTGAAATCAATTGGTCCCGCGCGGCCGGTCGGTTTGATGCTGTAGTCGGCGGTGATCAGCGGTTGGTTCTGTAATTTGAATTGGATCGAGTCCCCGGAGATCACCCAGCGAATCTGCTGGGATAACTGTCCGTGTTCGGCGGGATTATTTCCCCCGATGAATTCGATGTCGACCCCCTCCCAGACCCCTTCCAGCGGGTTGGCTATAACGGGCAGAGCGGCATTCTCTGTTTCCCACTGTTGCATCGCCATGCGTTCTCGAAGTACTCGGGCTTCATTCACATCAGGCTTTGTCAGCCAGTTGTTCTTGACGAACCCGAAGAGCAGCCAGGCTGCACAGAGCGCCAGCACGGCCAGTTCACAGCGCTTGATCAGCAGTTGGCGAGCAATTTGGCTGGTCGCTTCGGCGGCGAGTTGACCCGCCCGCGCCGAAATCAATTGTCGGGCGACCGTCTCGGTGGCAGTCGGCAGCAGGCGTGCATTAGCCGCGGCGTCGAAGAGACTGGGTTCCAGCGGCGCCGCGGTGCCGGTCTCTGTCAACAGGGCCGTTAAAGCGGCGGCACTGCTCAACACGAGTCCGCGTCGAAGTAAGCGACTGCGCAGCAAATCACGGGCGCGTGCCAGACGCGAGACAATCGTGCCCTCGGGGCAACCCAGTCGTTCGCTGGCTTCCCGGTTGGTCATGCCCTGCAGATAGCACAAGACGATGGGCACGCGCAGCGATTCGGGCAGACGTCCGATTTCGTCGTTCAGCATTTCGCCACGGACCACAGCACCTCGGTCCCCCGGTTCGCGTTCCTCGAGTTCGATGACAGCGGGACCGAATTCCCGACGGCCTTGCCAGGGGTCGGTGCGGGTCCTCAGCGCGATGCGTCGCGCGACCT
>JAFEBR010001125.1 GCA_018242565.1 Planctomycetota bacterium
AAAGGGACGGCGTCTGCTCGGGGCTTCTTGGGCCGAGTCAAACGGCGGATTCATCCCCTGTTGGGGAGCCACGCGGAAACCGCCGGGATAAACCCGGGCGGCTCGCTGGCGTTGGCTGTTGGGACGGCGGTGACACGTGCGGGGCCGTCGGCGGCGAATACACTTCGCTGACGGCGATGTGCCACCCGGCAGTTGTCGGCCACGCTGTATAACCAGCCAGATTACGTTGACCGTTCGCCAGGGCTGGGGGGATGACCGCGCTCCAGCTGCTGGCCGCGGTTTTGGCGTTGCGGGCTGGTCTGTGGCTGATTGTTGGCAAATTCGGCAGAGTTGAGGCGGTCAAGATTACAAAAGCGACAGATTCCGGCTTGGCGCTTTACGGGGCGTGCCAGACTCATTTATAGGAAATGATTGGGAACGTTCTCTGCTGTTCGATGATTCACCGTTACGCCGTCTCGTCCGAGACAGATCCGAATCCCGATGGCGCCCATCGGATGCCGCTGATTTCCTGGCTGTTGGAATCCACGTGCGTGTGAAAACTCCTGCGGGGGAGCGAGGGGAAAGAACCATGGTTGAGACCCGCCGGTGGCACACACACCCGACCGCGACCGAAACCGAACGCCGGTCGCCTCTCGATCTCCTCAGCGAAGCGATTGAGCACGGGGCGCATCTGCTGCCGGCCCAGGGGCCGATCACCGTCTTCATCCACCACAACACGCTCCACGCGTTCGAAGATCTGCCGTTCGCCGAGGCGGTCAAGGAAGCCGCCCACGTCTTTGGCTGCCAGCCCTATCTGTCCGAAGATCAATACCGCGCTGCGCTGCAGCGCGGGCGCATCCGGTTTTCGCATCTGCAGCAAGTGCTCGAACATGACCTGGGAGACCGGGCCCGCCAGCCGATTCCCTGCTTCGGTACACGTCTCGATCTGCAGACGGCGATGCTGCTCGAACCCCTGCGCACGGGTCCGTCCGGGGAATTGGCGTGGTATGTCGCCGAAGAAGATGCGCTGCAGAAGATCAGTCCGGAAGTGTCCGCGGTGGTCCGCGCCCAGTTGATCGCCGAGACCCGGCGGTGGGTCATGCGCGATCTGCGGCGTGCGGGCGAACAGGAAAATGGAAAGGGGGCTCCACCGTCGCCGGGGCGCGTGGACCACACCGGGTTATTCGAACTGGTGGAGCGGTTCGGCTCGGCGATCGAGACTTGGACCGACGACGACTGGGAGGGTTTCACGCTGCAGGCTTTGTGGCGGGTCTGCTGCGAAGGGGTGCGGGGCCTGCCCGCGTTTCAACCCCCTCCACCAGCGCCGATTCGACCTCGCGACCTGTTGCTGGAGTTAACCGGTGTCGACTCTGATCTGCAGGTCAACAACCTGTTGATTCGGTTTGTCGGCGCGTTTCTCGATCAGGGCTTTGCCACCAGCGAAATGCCGTTTCGGAACGAAGGGTTTCTGAACGCGTTCTGCGCCATTTACGGCCAACCCGGCGGACCACCCGATGGCTGGCTCCGCCACCTGCCGCACGAACTGCAGCGATTGCAGAGTCGCCGTATCGCGCCACTCGAGTCGATTCGAGACAGCCTGCAGCAACTGGGAGTGCCGGCGGATGATTGGCGGCGGTTCATCGCGGCGACGTTGCTGACGTTGCGGGGCTGGGGCGGCATGCTGCATCAGGTGGAAGAGCGTGGCGATCGGGCGGTACACGCCGTTCCGCAGGGCAGTCTCGTCGAGTTTCTGGCGATTCGCCTGTTGCTCGACCGGCTCGCCACGGCATATGTCGCGCGCCAGGAATTGCAGTATACGGGACCATTGAAGGAGTTGGGGCAGGAACTGCGGGCTCGCCTCGAGCGCCCCACGGCCCCGGCCGACGAACAGCGGGCCTTGCTGGTGTTTCAATTGGCGCAGTTGCGGGGTGTCTCGCCTGATGTGCTGTCGCGACTTGGGCGTCAGGAATGGGGGACGATCGTCCGCGAGATCGAGGCGTTCACCGGACTGGAACGTCGCCGGATCTTTCACCTGGCGTACGAGCGCCGGTTTTCAGAACAGGTGCTGGATGCGGTGGCGATCCATGCCCCGGCCCATCGCGAGCGACCGGCCGCGCCCCGGTTTCAGGTCTCCTGCTGCCTCGATGAACGCGAAGAGTCATTTCGTCGGCACCTCGAAGAAGCGACTCCGGATGTCGAGACTTTCGGTACGGCCGGTTTTTACAGCGTGGCGATGTATTACCGCGGTGTCGCCGATGCGCATTTCACGCCGTTGTGCCCCGTCGTCGTGCGCCCGCAGCACTGGGTGACCGAAGAGGTGCCGCCCGACGCCGCGGCGCTGCATCACCGCCGCGCGCGCACGCGTCGAGCCATCGGGGCGGCGACTCATAGTTTCCACCGGGGGACGCGGAGTATCGCTTCGGGCACGCTGCTGACGGGTTTGGGGGGCGTGCTGGCCACGTTTCCGTTGATTGCCCGGATTCTGTTTCCGCGGGTGACGGCCAAGTTGCGGAAAAAGCTGGCCCAGATGATCGAGCCACCCACAAATACGCGGTTGCACATCGAACGGCACGACCCCACCTGTGGTCCCTGGAATGGGCAGGTCGGGTTCACCGTCGAGGAAATGACCGGACTGTGTGAACGGCTGCTGCGTGATATGGGGTTAACCGCAAACTTCGCCCGGCTCGTGGTGATGTTGGGGCATGGTTCCGACAGCATGAACAACCCCTACGTCTCGGCGTACAACTGCGGCGCCTGTGGCGGTTCTTCGGGGGGACCCAACGCCCGGGCCATGGCCCAGATGCTGAATGATCGGCGGGTGCGAGCGGGACTGGCCCAGCGGGGGCTCAACATTCCGGACGAGACCGTCTTCGTGGGGGGGCTTCACAACACCTGCCGGGAAACGGTCGACTATTTCGACGTCGACGAGATTCCGGCCACGCATCGCCAGGATTTTCAAAACGCCCGAGAGGCTTTGGAACGGGCCTGCGATCGCAACGCGCATGAGCGCTGTCGGCGGTTCATGTCGGCTCCGCTCAACCTGACTTATCGCGAAGCCCGATTGCATGTCGAAGCGCGGTCCGAAGACCTGGCGCAGACTCGGCCGGAACTGGGGCACGCGACGAACGGCGTGGTCGTGGTTGGTCGCCGGGAGTGGACCCGGGGCCTGTTTCTCGATCGCCGGGCGTTTCTGGCCTCGTATGATCCGACCCAGGATGACGACCAGGCGAGTATTCTCACGCGGATTCTACAGGCGGTCTTCCCGGTCTGTGCCGGCATTAATCTCGAATATTACTTTTCGCGAGTGGACAATTTCGGATATGGATCGGGGACGAAACTGCCTCATAACCTGGCCTCGCTGCTGGGGGTCATGGATGGGGCGGCCAGTGACCTGCGGACGGGGTTGCCCTGGCAGATGGTCGAAATTCACGAACCGGTGCGCTCGCAGTTCGTGATTGAAACCACGCCCGCGGCGATGCTGGGGATTATGGAGCGCAACGCGGAAATTGGCCGATTGTGCCGCAACGGCTGGGTGCAACTGGCGGTGCTGCATCCGGAAACCCGGCAGGTGTTTATCCTGCACGCAGGAGAGTTTGTGCCCTATGCGGCGCAGTCAGCGACTTTGCCTCAGGCCACGTCTTCGGTAGATTGGTATCGCGGCTGGCGTGATCATTTGGAATTCTGTCAGATTGAGAGCGGTCCGAAGTCGGACGTGACCGCCGCGAGGTAGCGAGGATGCGACGGCGGAACCGTTGGAATATACATGCCAGACGTTGATCAAGTGTTGCGTGCGTTGGGGATTGTGGTCGTCACTGCCCCGCTCGTGTTTACCGTGCTGCTCGGGTTGTCCTCGATCATTGGACGGCGGTTGTCGGAAGAGGCCACGACCCGGCTGGGGCACGGGACGATTGTCACCGGACTGACTGCGGCGATCACGATTCTGGGCATCATGCTGTGGTACGACAAGCACCACGTCGAGATCCAGTTGGGCAATTGGGTCAAGATTCAGCAACACGGGACCCCGACGGGTGAAAGCGAGGCTCCTGGCGAGGCCGGGAATCACGACACGGCCACGCACGACACAGTCGGACACGATCCAAACGGCCAGGAGATCGCGACGCACGAGACGGCGGCGGGTGCCGCGACCGCAGGGCCTGCCGATGAACCGTCCGCCGGCGGAGAGGAACATCACCACCTGTATCACTTTTCGGTCAAAGTGGTGTTTGACCGGTTGTCGGTGCCGTTTGCGATTCTGTCGTTCGTACTGTCGGGAACGATCGGTGCGTTTGCCAGTCAGTATGTGCATCGCGAACCGGGCTTCAACCGGTTCTTTGTGCTGTACGCGATTTTCGTACAGGGGATGGTGCTGACGGCCCTGGCGGGGACGATTGAGACGTTGTTTACCGGCTGGGAAATGGTGGGGCTGTCGTCGATTCTGCTGGTGGCGTTCTACCAGGAACGTCCGGCGCCACCCAGGAATGCCCTGTGGGTCTGGGTCGTGTATCGTGTCTCTGACGCGGCCCTGCTGCTGGCCGCCGTGGTGATGCACCACCTGAAGGGGGAAGGCGACTTTGATCGCTTCCTGGGACAGGGGGAGTGGCCGCGGCAAGTTTCGGCCCTTGATCCGCAGCAGGCGCTGATCGTCGGTCTGTTGCTGCTGGTGGCGATTGCCGGGAAGTCGGCACTGGTTCCCTTTTCGGGGTGGTTGCCCCGTGCGATGGAAGGGCCGACCCCCTCGAGCGCTGTGTTCTACGGCGCCTTGTCGGTGCACCTGGGAGCCTTTCTGCTGCTGCGGATCAGCCCGCTGCTGGATGTTTCGCCGGTGCTGTCGGTGGCGGTCGTCATGCTGGGGTTAATGACGGCGATCGTCGCGCACATGGCCGGGGGAGTTCAGACCGATATCAAATCGGCGCTGTCATTCGCGTCGCTGGTGCAGGTGGGTATTATCGTGTCGGAAATCGGGTTGGGGATGCGGTATGTGCCGCTGATTCACCTGCTGGGACATGCCTGTCTGCGGACGCTGCAGTTCATTCGCGCTCCCACGCTGCTGCAGGACTATCGGACTCTCGAAAACGCAATTGGTGAGCACCTGCCGCATGGGCAGGCGGGCATCGAGCGCTATCGTATCTGGCTGTACCGCTGGTCGATCGAGCGGGCGTACCTCGATTCCATCCTGAGTGAATACATCTTGTATCCGTTTTTACGTATCTTTCGCTGGTGTGACGGCATGGAACGGCGCTGGACCGATTTCCTGTCTCGCGGAACTTCGCGGGATTCTGACCAGGTGCAGTCTGCGGCCGGAGGCATCGACGAACTGGCATGACGGTCCTGCAACTTCCCTGGCTGGAACTTTCCATCGCCATCGCCATCTGTGGCTCGCTGTTTGTCAGCCGCTGGCGCGACCCGAGTCGCGCTTATCACTGGGGCCTGGTGTGCATCGGCGTGGTCTTCGCCTGCACGCTCGTCGCCTGGCTGGGCTACTACCTCGGTGTGACCGATGACGAACTCAACCGCTTCAGTCCGCAGTTGAAGCTGTTTGGCAGACGGCTGTTTTCACTCGATGAGCTCAGCTCGCCACTGGTACCGACGGTGGCGCTGCTGCACTTTTTGACCGCCCTGGCGACCGCCCGCACGAAAATGCGCCGTTACTCATTTTCCTGGTCACTGGCGGCCGAAGCGATTCGACTGGCGACGTTCAGTTGTGAAGAACCGTGGGTGGTTGTGGGGTTGCTGGCGGTGGCCACGGTGCCGCCTTACATCGAACTGGTGAACCGCAACCGCCCTACCCGCGTGTATGTGCTGCACATGGCCTTGTTTGTCACGCTGCTGATCGGTGGCTGGAGCCTGGTAGCCGCGGCGGGTGGCAGTTACACCTCCAGCCAGGCGAATATCGGGACCATTCTGCTGATGGCGGCCATTCTGGTGCGCTGCGGTTCCATTCCCGCGCACTGCTGGGTCACCGACTGGTTTGAGCACGCGTCATTCGGCATCGGCCTGCTGTTTGTCGTGCCGCTCAGCGGGGTCTACGCGGCGGTACGGCTGGTGTTGCCGATCGCTCCCGAGTGGGGGCTGCGCGGTATCGGCCTGATTTCATTGGCGACCGCCGTCTATGCCAGCGGCATGTCGATCGTGCAGCGTGACGCCCGGCGGTTCTTTGCCTACCTGTTTTTGAGCCATGCGTCGCTGGTGTTAGTGGGACTGGAATTGCGCACGCCGTTGTCGCTCACCGCTTCGCTGTGTCTGTGGTTTTCAGAAATGCTGTCGTTGGGGGGCTTCGGCCTGGCGCTGCGGGCACTCGAGGCCCGGTTTGGCCGGCTGTCGTTGGTCAAATTTCAGGGGCTGTACAGTCATTCGCCATCGCTGGCGGTCTGTTTCATGCTGACGGGGTTGGCCTGCGTCGGTTTTCCGGCGACTGTCGGTTTCATTTCGACCGAACTGCTGGTCGACAGTGCTGTGTCGTTCAGTTCGTCGGTCTGTGTCGCCGTGCTCGCCGCGACCGCCCTCAATGGCATTTCGATTGTGCGTGCCTATCTGCTATTATTCACCGGCGCTCGACACGTTTCGGCGGTCTCCCTGGAGATCGGACTGCGAGAACGAATCGCCGTATTGACACTGGCGGCCTTGATTCTGGGTGGGGGGATCTTCCCGCAACCCGGAGTCAGTTCCCGGTATCAGGCGGCTGAAGAAATCCTGCAGCGTCGCGACCAGGCGAAACTGGCGGAAACGAAACCTCCAACGGAAATGCAACCGATTTCCAAGTAACCAGCACGGCCACTCACGGGCCAGGAGGCTGTCGATGAACGCCGGAAATTCCCCTGCTCGAAGTGGCGACAGTTCCGCGGGGCAGCGTCGGAGGGGCTTGCCGCTCCCTTCGCTGAGCCAGATTCTGTTGACGCTGGCGGTCATTGGCGGGCTGTGGCTGCTGCGTTCGGACTTGCAGTCTCCACGACTTACAACGGAAGGCAAGTTCGATGCCGAAGGCGAACCGATCAACCGGATTCAGGAAGTCGAAAAACTCGTGGCCCAGGGAAGTTTCGGGGTGGCCCAGCTTGTGGAAATGCTGGGGAGCCACGAGGCCAAAGATCGTCGCCTGGCGCTGTACGGACTGGCTCGCTTAAAGAGCCAGGAATCACTCCCCGAGATTCGTCCGCTGTTGACGAATCCTGATCCCGAAGTTCGCCGGGCGGCCCTCGAGTCGTATGGATTGATCTGCGAGAACCGGCACGAGGTCATTCCGCTGGCGATTCAGATGCTCGATGATGCGAGTGAAATCCCCCGCCTGCTGGCGTTGGAACTGCTCGATTCGTATGGCACTGCCTCGATTCCGGAACTGGCAAAATTGGCGAGTTCCCCGAAATCGACTTTGCGGTGGGCGGTGGTGGAACTGCTCGCCAAAATTGACCGAAATGAGCGGGACCCGCAACCGGCCGACATCGTCTTGCGGGAATTGATGCAGGACGCTGATCTCGAAGTGCGAATCGCCGCGACTGAAGCGGTGGCCGCGCGGGGGGCGGCCACGGTCGAGGAAATTCGAACCTGGATGACCGCCACCGAGCCTCGGGTGGTCAACGCGGCGTTTCGCGCCGCGTGTGCCCGACCGGAGGGCGACACGTCGCTGCTGCCCGAGCTAGAGGCCTCGTTGTCGCAACCGGGTTCATTATATCTGCACCAGTTGCGGGCCCTGCGTCGGCTGCGCCACGCTGCCGCTTCGACTGTGCCCCGGTTGTTCCAGGTTTTTCCGTCGCAACCGCCGACTGTGCAGATCGATCTGCTGAAGACTCTGATGGCACTGGAAGCTCCGGCCGCTGACTTGCGGGCCCTCGTCGTACCCCTGCTCAACTCGACTGACTCGGCGCTGCGGGTGGCGGCGGCGTCGACCTTGACGCAGATCGATCAGGAAGCGGCCGAACAGCAGGTGGCGACTCTCGTGAATCAGCTTGCGGCGGATGAGTCGGCTCCCAACCCGGACCGCCTGGAAACGTTGCGGGGGTTTGGTCCATTAGCCGCCGAGGCCCTGCCATTGCTGATGCGCTGGCTGGATGATGCCAACGATGAAGTCGTGCGCCGCACGTTGCTGGTGCTGCGGGCCATGGGACCGGCGGCGGCCCCGGCGCTGCCGACGTTGCAGGAGATGCTGCGGCAGACCGATTTGCGCGAACACCACCGCCGCTTTGTACAGATTACGCTGACGCTGGGAGCCATTGGGCCCGACGCGAAATCGGAGTTGCCGCGGTTGCTGGATCTCCTGGCGAACGCCCCACGGATGTCGGCCCCCAACGGACTGCGGGTGGCGGCGGTTCCCGACCGTCGGCTGGAATTGGTGTGGGCGATTTCCCGAATTGCCGAGGGATCGCCCGAGGTTGCCACGCTCCTGCAGAAAAGCCTGCAGACCGTCAACGATTTGGATGCCCCCTTGCCAGGCGAGAATTCGGGTTTTCGGCGGACGATCGTCGAGGGACTGGCTGCGTTTCAATCCGCCCATCCCGAACTGCTGGACGAGTGTCTTCCACTGCTGCACGATAAAGTGACGGTTGTCCGCATGCAGGCGGCGCTCACGATCAGCCGTTGGCAGGGCGACCGCCAGGCGGCCGTCGAGCCACTGAGCGAACTGCTGACGGACCCCGACTGTTACGTTCGCACGGCGGCGGCGCTGGCGCTCGAGTCCATCGGACCAGCGGCGGCGAGTGCCGTACCGGACCTGGAGGCTGCGTGTCGAGATACTCGGAATTCGGTACCCAACCTGTTCAAGCGTCAGCCGCGGGCCCTGAATGGGGATCTGGTTCTATACGGGGACGACCTGGGTGAGTATTCTGTCAGCGAGGTCGCACGCCGTGCCCTCGGGGCGATTGCGGCTGCAGGCCCGGCGGGCTCTCGGTCTGATTGAAGCGGGTGGGAAAGAGCAGGTTGGACTGCGATGTCACGCCCGCAAACCGGGCCCAGCGCCTGTTCCATTTTGTTCCCGTCTGTTTGAAGCGTTATGAGCTCTGAAACGTCCTCGGCCCCATTTGCCTATACCCTCGATCATGTCGACACCACGACCGCGGCCCGCGTCGGGCGCTGGCGCACACCGCATGGAACGGTCGATACGCCGGCGTTCATGCCTGTGGGGACCCTTGCCAGTGTGAAGGGGATAACTCCCGACCAACTAAGGCAGATCAACGTCCAGATGATGCTCTCGAACACGTATCACCTGGCACTGCGGCCGGGGGCCGAGATCGTGGCGGAACTGGGAGGGCTGCATCATTTCTGTGGCTGGAACGGGCCGATGCTGACCGACAGCGGCGGCTTTCAGGTCTTCAGCCTGGCCCGGTTGACGAAGCTGGATGACCAGCAGGTCGTGTTTCGATCGCACATCGACGGCAGCCTGCTGGAACTGTCTCCCGAGCGAGCGGTGAAAATCCAGGAGTTGCTGGGAGCCGATTGCATCATGTGCCTGGATGAATGCCCGCCGCACGACGTGCCGGTGCCTCGGCTGGAACAGGCCGTCGACCGAACGACGCGCTGGGCTGAGCGCTGCCGCGACGCCCAGCGGCGGAGCGATCAGGCGTTATTCGGGATCGTGCAGGGGGGCACGAATCGAGGACTGCGAGAAAGGTCTGCCGCCGGACTGTTGCCGTTGAACTTTCCCGGGTACGCCGTGGGGGGACTGAGTGTCGGCGAGGAACCGGCCCAGATGTACGAGACGCTCGACTGGACGGTGCCGCTGTTGCCGGCCGACCGTCCGCGGTACCTGATGGGGGTGGGGCGACCCATCGATTTGATCGAAGGAGTCCTGAGGGGGATCGACCTGTTCGACTGCGTGATGCCGACGCGGAATGGGCGGAACGCGATGGCGTTCACGCACCAGGGGGCCGTCCGGATCCGCAATCAGAAGTACCAGCGAGATAATGGGCCGCTGGACCCCCGGTGCGGGTGTCCCGTCTGCCGGCAGTTTTCGCGGGCTTACCTGAGACATTTGTTCATCGCCAATGAAATGCTTGGGCCGATCCTGCTGTCATGGCATAATCTGGCGTATTATCAGCAGTTACTGGCCGATTTGCGGCAGGCCATTCGTGAGAATCGGGCCGCCGAGTTTCGGGCAGTTCAACTTGCTGGATGGGAAAACAATTCCTAAGATACGGCGTCCTGCCGGGTTGCGGGGAGGTTTGCGGTCCCCAGGCTTTTGGCAAACCAGGCAAAAAAACAAATCCATCGGGATGGTAACGCCTCAGAGGGCGTGGCTGGTCCCGCATTTCGCGGCGTCTTTGCAGTTTGAAAGTGAGTCGTTTTCGCATGGAATTTCTGTCGCTGGCGCGAGTGCTGGCTGAAGGTGACGCAAAACAGGCGGCGCCCGATGGGGGCCTGTTCGCATTTGCTCCGTTCATTCTGATCGGGATCGTGTTCTACTTCCTGCTCTGGAGGCCACAACGCCGTGAGCAGGCCAAGCGGGACGAAATGCTGTCGAAACTGCAGAAAAACGATCGTGTGGTCACCATTGGCGGAATCATCGGGGTGGTGTCGAACATCAGCCCGGATGAAAAGGAAGTCACTCTGAAGGTGGACGACAACACCCGGATGAAATTCATCCGCAGCAGCATTCAGCAGGTGCTGAAGGACGAAGTCGAGGCGGAAAAGCCCGCCGAAAAGAAGTAAGCCGCGAAGAAATCAGCCACAACAAACCACAGGATGGCGGTGGCCCGCGCGACACAAGAGCACGGGCCATTGGTTACAGTCTTCCATAAGACGTTCAGGAATCTTCAATGAATGGGTTATTTGCGTTTCTGGAAATTTTGACCTGGGCCTTCCTGTTCCTCGTGCTGCCGGTGCTCTTGGGCGTGGCTCTGTGCCGGGCTCTGCGGGTCAAGGAATATGCCGGTCAGACCGCGGCCGTCCTGGCCTCGATCTTCATCATGGGCCTCTTGCCCTTTGCCCTGAAAGTCAAGCGGACCGACGTGTACGCGTACTCGACCGCAGCGGGTGAATGGATCTCTGCCGAACAGGTCAAAGAGGTCGTCGATCCCGAGTCGAAACAGGTCTCGGCGGTTGATAGTAAGTCGGAAAAGCCCGTGATCCGTCGCGATCTGCTGGCCAAAGACATCAAGCAAGAGGGTGAAAAGTGGGTGTTGGCCAAGA
>JAFEBR010001126.1 GCA_018242565.1 Planctomycetota bacterium
GTCCGCACGCGAATCGCATTGCCGGGCCAGAAATGGATCAGCGAAAAGACGGCATGGCCTTCATCGAGGACCAGTGAGTACCCGCGAAACGCGGCATCTTCGGCTGCCACCGATCGATGGAAAATCACCTGCCGGGGTTTGTGCTCGGCCGGTTTAAGCCAGATCGCAAAACTGAACTCGGACGTGCGATTGAAAGCCCCGGCCCCTTTGCATACATAGGCATCATCACCGCCGAATTGAATTGCCTGCCCCGTTTTGGTCGGGACCATCTGGTAATCTCCGGCAGGCTTGGCATCGTCAAACGTAAACTGAGCGGCGGGCTTGATCATTTCGACAACGGGTACCGCCGTCTCGGAAAATCGCTGCCGAGCCTCGTCCCGCACTTTGGCGACCTGCTGCTCCTGCTCGCGCAGTTGCTTTCGCAGTTCCAGGTGCTTCTGTTCCTGATCGCCCTCGTACAACAGCAGAGCCGGCGTGGGAGCCGTCTCGGTGAAGTGGGAATACAGCCCGTGCTCGTCGATGTTCGCGAAGAAGGCGCCAAACCGATAGAAATCCTTTTGTGAGACCGGGTCAAATTTGTGTTCGTGGCAACGAGCACACTCAGAGGTCAGCCCCAGGAAGGCGGTGAAATTGGTGTTCACCCGGTCGGCCACGTAGGCCACCCGAAATTCCTCTTCGATGCTGCCCCCTTCATTCGTCTGCCGATGCAGCCGATTGAACGCCGTGGCCAGGTACTCGTCGCGCGTCGGATTTTCGAGCAGATCACCCGCCGTCTGCCAGACTATAAATTCGTTGAACGGCAGATTGTCGTTAAAGGCCCGAATGACCCAGTCGCGCCACGGCCACATATGCATGTCGCGATCGGCCTGATAGCCAAACGTGTCGGCATAACGCGCCACATCGAGCCAGTCGCCCGCCATGCGTTCACCATAGGCAGGAGACTTCAGCAATCGATCGACGACGGTCCCGTAGGCCTCGGGGCTGTCATCCGCCAGGAATGCGTCAATTTCATCCAGTGTGGGAGGTAACCCCGTTAGATCAAACGACACGCGTCGCAACCATTTCTCACGGGCCACCTCGGCGGCCGGTGCCACTTTCGCCTGCTGCAACCGGTCGAGCACAAAAGCGTCGATCGGATTGCGAATCCACCGGGCTGTGTCGGCCGGGTTTGGAACAGCCACCTCGGCCGGAACGGGCAAAAACGACCAGTGCGACTGATACGCCGCCCCCTCGGCGATCCATTGTTTAAGCACTGCCTTCTCGCGATCGGTCAGCGGTTTACCCGTCCCCGGCGGGGGCATGACGAGGTCAGCATCGGTCGCCAGGATCCGTTCGACCAAGGGACTTTCGTCGGGCTTACCCGGCACAATGGCCCCCGACTTCAGGGCGTCTTCACGCACATCGAGCCGCAAGTCGGCCTTACGCGTCGTGGCATCCGGACCATGGCACTTAAAGCAACGATCCGACAGAATTCCCCGCACATCGCGATTGAACGAAACGGTCGGCTCGGCAGCGAGCACTCCGCTGGCCGCACAGGCCAGCAGCAAGCCCGTCAGCCCAGGCAGCACGCCAACCGTTCGTTGTCCGCGACTGCCCGTTCCGGCCGTACTCTGCTGCTCGTAACAACTCTGGTTGCGCAAGCCGAGCGTGGGAATTTGTCCGTTGATTTGTCTGGATGTTCGTCTCAAAATCACAGCTCACCGTGTTTTCACGACGGCGGCGCAGCCGGGCCATTCCGGACACTCGCCCCACGTCATGCCCCAATTTTCGCGGCCCGATGCGCATGTTGTCAACGCGCATTCGCGAGTTGAGCAGGTCCGGTTGTGCCTGACGCGCTCGGCCATCGCACAAACGACTCGGTTGCAGCCCCTCAAAAAGACCTGTTGCACTTCCATGAGCGTCGGCCATCCACCGGCAATCAACGATCTAACCGAGCCTCGTCCTCGAGGCCCAGTTCTCTTCGGCAACGGCCAGAGCCCGACTGTACGCGCAGGAAAAGCGGCTGTCGGAGGTCAACTATGGGTTAGCAGACTTGCGGAATATCGCGGAATGGACTTTCGACGGTCACGCCATCGTAATCTTGGCCATGCGATAGATCTTCGGAATAGACGGTGTGGCAGCCCATTTGCGCGGCCGCCGCCAGGATCGCCGCGTCCCAGCGGCTGATCCGAAATTTGTGAGCCAACTCCAATGTCGTCACGAATGTGTCCGCGCCCAGCGTCGCCACCGGAAACTGTATCCACGTGGCTAACCTTTCGGCGGCTTCGGAAGGTGTGAGATTCAACTTCTTCGGGTTCACAGCGTTGGCATAGAACTCTTGCAGGACTTGGAACGAAACGCACACAGACACGGCCTTGATCAATCGTCGCGCGCAGTCCGTTTTGAGAATGCCAGCCGGTCGGCCGCTGGCGGCGTAAAGCAGCACATTGGTATCAAGAAAAGCGATCGAGCCGTTGGGGATACAATTCCTCGCGAGAGAACGGGCCCGCGCTTCCCTCTTGGCCCCGGTCGCGCGTGTCGGATTCCGCAAACAACCGTTCCAGCCGGGCGAGCAGCGCAGAGCGATCGTCTTGTCCGGCCCATTGCGAGAGGAGGTCCTGCACGATACAGCTCAACGAA
>JAFEBR010001127.1 GCA_018242565.1 Planctomycetota bacterium
AATTCGTATGGGAATACACCAAAACACGGCCATCTGATATGAACTCGAACAAGCCTTCAAGACATGACTGGTCGGTTCCGAGGAATCTGCAGGGGGACACAATTCCCGGTCCCTGCCCGGCGGGAAGGGGTTGACGTCGGAAGCGGCCTATCGTCCGGTGATGAAGGCCTCCGAGAGTCTGTTCAAACGCAGCCTGCCCTGCCCGGTAACTCTCGATTTTTCAGAGGCCCCGCAAGGACGTTATGGCAACCGGGTCCGCCGCTGTCCGGTGTCCGATTTGAAGCAGGGTGCCACGGGCGAACTGGTCGTCCAGTACGATGGCCGCCGCCGTCCCCTGGCAACGCGAACCGAATTGTTTCACGAAACCCGCACACGCGCCTGGGAATCGTGGCAACACCTCACGCCCGCCCCCGTCGACACGTTTCACCCGGAGATCCGGGACCTGCAGGAACAATACATCGGGCGGGTGCGTGCCGAGCGCATGGCCGAACCGCAACAGCCAACAGGCTAATGCGTCATCGCGTAGGTGATGATGTTGATGCCGAGCGGATACGAGAACTTCTCTGAGTACTGCTGGAAGTACTCTTTCTCTTCCCCCTCGCGTTCCCAGCCATCGCCGATGTCGTTGTTATGGCACAACAACGCCATCAGGCGCCCGCGGTCGTCGAACATTCCATAAAAGTGGGGCGCTTCGTCCCCTTCGGGGTCCCCATGCCAATACTCGAATTTGTCTCCCCGACGCCACGCCAGAATACTGGGGACCTGGGGCAGTTCCTGAAAGTTGTAAACAATGTGAAAGATCTCGTGGTCGAGTGACAACTCACGCGGCGACCGATCAGGAAAGACCCGCTCCATGACGCTTTTGACATGTCGCCAAGCGGCGGGTGCCCAGAAATCGTCGGCCATCAGGAACCCCCCTTTCAACAGGTAGTTCCGCAGGGCCGTGACTTCTTCGTCGCTCAGATCCATGTTCTGCACGTTCGACATGTACAGAAACGGATAATCGCACAGGTCTTCGTCGGTCAGTCGCAGCACCTTGCCATTGGGGTCGACGGCCAGCGCGGTCAGCTCATGCAGCCGGGCCGAGAAGTTCCAGTCGCAATCGGGAAAGTCGTTGCGCCAGTTTTCACCGCCGCCGCCAAACCCACCTCGCCGTCCCCGCCCCGAATCGTATTGCACCCGCGTGAACGTGAACACGTCGTCGCTAAACGCGGGCGGCAATTCCCATTGGGGATATTCGCTGCGATCGGCGGCTTCCGGTTGACGCCGACCGCCACCGAACAATGCGCCGATGCCACCGCCCCGTTGGCCAGCGGCACGGTTGCGCTGCGCCAGCAGAACCGGCGTCGCGACCAGTGAGGCTGCGAACACAAGGGACAATAGAATTCCGACGGGCAGTCGCCAGGATCTGCGTGACATAGACACAATTTCTCTGAACCGTCTGGTGAACCGATCTACTTCTTCGGCTCGGACTTGACGGGTTCCTTGTATTCCAACAGGTACTTTCGGCGAGCGTCAGCGAAGGCTCGCAGACTCATGCCCGGTCCCCGCGGACCAGGCCGGAATTCACCCTGCGGAGGCTGCTCACCCGCGGGAGCGGGATTCGCCGGGGCCGTGTCGGCGGTCGCCCGCAGAAACGCTTCGTACGGCTCAAGCTTCTTGGTATCGATTTCGACTTCCTTGTCGAGCAGGTTGCGGTATTGCGCCACCAGCGGACCCAGGTATTTCCAATCGAGCGATTCTGCGGCGATCGTCCGCACATGCTGCAGGTACTTTTCGCGGAGTCGCGGAACGGCGAGCAACCGGCTGCGAAGCGGCTTGCTGGAATCATTCAGACCATAGAGCGGGTCGAGTTCATAACCCATGCCGCCGGCCCCCATGCCGGGACCACCCGGGGGACCAAATCCCGGACCGCCGCCCGGACCGCCACCCGGGCCGCCACCGGGACCGCCCGGACCACCAGGCCCCGCAC
The DNA here is from genome assembly GCA_018242565.1 of Planctomycetota bacterium. GTDB lineage: Bacteria > Planctomycetota > Planctomycetia > Planctomycetales > Planctomycetaceae > JACQFH01. Next base: position 1,973 of record JAFEBR010001127.1, read on the forward strand.
CCGGGCCACCGCCCGGACCGCCGCCCGGGCCACCACCACCGGGACCACCGAAACCGCGGCCGCCTCGACCGCCTCGCCCACCCCGTCCGCCGGGACCACCAAATCCCGGTCCGCCCGGCGTCCGGAAGGCTTCGTTCATGTCATGCGGCAGGAAATGGAACTTGCCCGCGTCATCGAGGAAGATGCTGTAGTCACTGGCTCGAATCCAGTACCCGTCGTTATTGATCAAGGCACAATCGAGCGCCAGGAACCACAAGGTACTGTCGATGTCGAGCATCGGCTCCAAGGCTTCTTCCAGCTTGTCGAGCGGTGTTTCCTGCAGGGTCTTGCAGAATTTCACCAGCGCCTTCCAGGCTTTATCGCTGGCATTCCCCTTGATCTCGAAGCGACGCTTGTAGTTTTCGAGGTTGTCGCCTGAGTATTCGAGGCCACCGCCGCCCCCTGGACTGCCCGGAACCTTCCAGCGCGTCCCCTTCGACGATTTGAAGTGCTCGGAGATGAACTCCTTATTGAACTGCTGCACGTTGGTGTAGACGCCCCAGCTCTCGCCATTGATGACCACCTTGACGAAATTCGCTTTGGGGGTCGGCAGGTATTTGCTGGCGATCTGCGAATACAGCACAGTGCTCATGAACGAGGGGTCTTCGTGGGCATTGAGCAGGTTGACCGTCTTATAGCCCCCCAGCCGCTGCTTGGAATCGACCATGTCGATCGACAGATTGAGCGACCGCTTCGAACCCGTGGGTACCATGAAATAGGACGACATGCCGCGGAACCGAACTCCCACGTTTTCGTATTTCTTGCCATCGACGATCAGGGTGGCAGGCACGTCGACGTCGGTGTTGTGAAAGTCATTGACTTCCGCTTCCCAGTCGGCGTTTTCGAATTCGAGGAAGAACGTTCGCAACACCGTGGGTTCGTAGAGTGGGACGGAGTCGTCGACCGGAGTGACGTCGGCCACCGCGACTTTCGGTCCCGGCAAGGCCGGAGTGTTGCGTTCACCAAACCCACCGCCTCGCGGACCACCCCGGGGCCCGCCACGCATGCCCCCACCCGCGGCGGCTTCTTTCTTGACGAACTCTCGGGCCGCCACGCGCTCTTCTGTGTTGAGCCAGCCATCGTCGTTTTTATCGAACTGCTTCAGCACCTTGCGTTCTTGTCCCCCCATCGGGCCTCCCGGGCCACCCATGGGTCCGCCAGGGCCGCCGAATCCTCCGGGACCACCCGGCCCGCCAAACGCCAGGCGTTCGGGGAACTTGAACTCCGGCCCCTGCAATTCCGTCCATTTGGTTTTCTGGGCTTCGGTCAATACGCCCAGCAGGCTCGCTTGCTGTTTCTGGCGTTCTTCCGGCGAGAAAAACGGCCCGTTGCCCTGCTCCTGCAGGCTGCGGAATTTTTCGAGTTGTGCAGGAGTCAGGCCCAGCGCCTTGACGATTTCGGGCTTGCCGATGGCGTTCGCCCCTTCGCGCTGCAGTGTCAACTGGTTGAGGCGGGCCAATTGTTTGGCATCGAGAATTTTGCCCAGCTTGGTATCGGCCTGGCGGTTATTCTCGTCCATCTTCTTATGCAACTCGGCGAATCGCTGTTCGGGAGGACCATCTCCCGGTTCCTGCGGATTGAAGGATTCGAAAACCTTGCGGGTCTGATCCTGCAACTCGGCGACCAGTTCGCCGATCTGTTTCTGCTGGGCTTCGGTGATTTTGACTTCCGTCGCGACTTCAGGAATTGCGGCCAGCATGGTGCTGGAGGGAGCCATTCCCGGTCCGCCAAACCGCGGTCCGCCGGGACCAAATCCCGGTGGGCCAAAACCCGGTCCCCCTGGGGGTTGCTGTGACCAGGCCAGCCCGCAGCAGAGTGCGAGCAGGATTCCACCCAGCAGACCGAAACGTGGCATGACAAACTGTCCTTTACGCAGATGTGATTGCCTCATGTGATTGCCTTCAATTCGATGCCGATCATGCCGTCGATCTGATTCAACTCCGCGACCAGCGCAGGCATGGACGATTCGGGCTTCAGTTGTACGTTGTAAGTAATTTCGAGCGTCGTGCCCTGACGGGCCGTCGCCACCGCTGTCAGTTGTTGCCGCGCAAGGTGCTTTTCCAGAACCGGGGCGAGCACCGTCGCCGGGTCGCGTCCCAGCGCCAGTCGCACCAGCAGCACACAGGGACACGTTTCGACCCGGGGACTCATCCGAAAATACGACATACCCACCGAGGCCACGGCGACCATCGGGATGCCGACGGCCGCCACCCAGTACAGACCAGCGCCGGCCGCCATCCCGACGATGACCGAAAAGATCACGTATGCCGTGTCGCGGGTGTCATCAACGACCGTGCGAAACCGCACGATCGACAACGCCCCCACCAGGCTGAACGCCCGGGCCACACTGTTCCCGATCACCATCGACACCATGGCGATCAGAATCGACAACAACACCAGCGTCGTCATGATCGCCGTGTTGTCGTGCTTTTCGCGGCCATGCGAAAATCGATACACCGCCGCGACCAGGCCTCCAAACACGACGGCCAGCAGCAACCGCACGGCCAGGTCGGCGGCGCTGCCGGGCAGTTCACCCGGCGGGCTCGACGTCAACCAGTCAAACATGCGGAACACCTCGTTCGCCGGCGCCACCCATCACCCGCAGACAGTTGCGATATTTGGATACTCCCGTGGGTTCCAGCGAGAACTGCTGAATCACCGACTTGAACATGGCGGGCAGCGCGCCGCGAAACTTAAATTCACCAATCACCTGATCGGGGAACGGAAGCTCTCCCGTCACCGTTTCAGGAATTGTCCACCCATTAATCACGGTGCCACAGACCTGCCGGTCGAACGTCAATCGCAACGGCCCCTGGGCATCGCCGCCGATGTACGCCGTGCGCAGGTATTGCACCACACAGACCGGCTTCAGTCGGCGAAAGTCGAGTTGTTCATGGAACCAGCGCGCCGACCAGTCGGCATCGGCCGGGGGGGTCGCCAGCAGATGCAGTTCGTCGAGATCAAATCGTGTCCGCAGTTTGCGGACCCGCTGCCCCGATTTGGTCTTTCGTTCAAGAAAGACCCAGTTCTCCTGTCCGTAGCGTCGCACCCGATATTTGCGCCGCCGGTGTGAACCAATCTGATGAAAGACGTCGAACCCCGGGGTGTCGCAATAGACCGTATGCACCTGATACGCATTCTGCAGGTTCGGGTCGGCATGTGGATCGGGTTGCAGATGCTGAGCGAGGATTTGCTCGATCTGCCGGGCCTGGTCTTCATTCAACAGGAACTTGACTTCGTAGGCCGAGGCGTCACCGCGTTCGCGTTTGCGCAACGAGGGGGACAACGACTGGGCGAGTGGATTGAGATCGCCCCCACCGGCCCCCTGGGTCTGGGGAGGTAACGGGGCGTTCGCCGCAAACTGGGATTTCCAGTTTGCGAATTCGATATCCGACATCTGGCGGGCCTGCAAGCAGTGGGACAATGAGTTTCGATAGGAACGATGATCGGCAGAGGAAGGACGCGCGTTCCCCGGCGGTGTCAGACAAAATAGTCCAAGCAACACACTAACGGGACGTGCACCCCGCCAGCAACCCAGGAATCCGATTCGGCACCTCGGTTTCGCCCGCAATCGGACACTGTCACTTGAACCGCAGCGAGTCCCCCTCCTGCTCCGAAGGGGGAGCAGGAGGGTCTGTGCACAATCGGCCGTTGACACAGTGGTATTGGAATCGCTGACCATCACGATACCCTTTGCCGTTCAAAAAATCGTCGTCATCTCAACCGGGCGGTCAGTCATCCGACGCGGGAACGCCCGCGTCGTCCGTTTCTGCGGGTTTCGCCGGAGATTCCGGCATCGGACCGACGGCCGCCGTGTCGGGCGTGGCCGGTGCGACCGCTTCGACAACGCCCACCTGGGGCTGTTCGACCGGCAGGCTTTCTACGGACCGTTCGACCGCGGGCTGTTCGACTGCGGCTCGGGGGCCAGGACCGTGAGGACCAGGTCCCTGCGGACCGCGGTGGCCAGGTCGGCCCGGGCCCTCGTCACGTCCCGGTCCCGGATAACGCCGATCGGGACCGCCGGCGGGCGGACCAAAACCACGGCGACCCGCAAACCCCCGGGGGCCACGATGCAGGCGAGCCTGACCACGGAAGCCACGTCCACCGAACCCTTCCGGCCGCCGAGCACCCGGAAAATTCGGCCGAGCCTGAGCGTGCTCCGGGCCGCGATGCGCGTCTTGATTTCGCAACTGTTCGATCTCGCGACGCAACTGGTGCACTTCATTCTGCAGTTCGTGCAACAGCCGAATCACTTCCGGATTGGTACCACCTCCCGCCATTCCGCCGAACTGTCGGCCGCCAAATTGGGGACCGCCAAATTGCTGCCCACCAAATTGGGGACCGCCGAATGGCTGGCCGCCCATTGGCGGACCACCGAATCGGGGACCGCCCGACTGCGGGCCGCCAAAAGACCCCCGGCCACCGAACCGGGATCCTTCGAACGGCGGACGTCCGTCTCCGTCCGGCCCGCGGCCTTCGGCGGGTCCCCGACTGTCGGGCCCCGCCTGCGGACGACCATCGGGCCCCTCTCGCATTGAATCGCGACGACCAGGCTGATCCGGCCCCGCGGAACCGTGCCCCTGTCCGCCTGCGGACCCCGAACGGCCTTCCCGTCCATCAGGACCGCGGCCATCGGGACCGCGGCTTTCAGGACCCCGGCCATCGTCAGGACGGCGGTCTGCTGAACCTCGACCATCAGGTCCCCGCCCTTCGGGTCGACGCCCTTCCGGACCTCGATCTCCCGGACCTCGATCCCCCGGACGACCGTCTCGGTTGGGGCCACGGTCATCGGGACCTCGGTCAATGGGACCACGACCTTCCGGACGTCGTTCGGCATTCCCCCGCGGGCCGCGGGGACCGCGTCGCGATTCCTGCGGACCGCGGCGGTCATCCGGGCGCCCCGGGTTGTCCGGCGGGCGACGGTCGGGCGGCGGCCCTGCATTGTCCTGCTGGTAATTGGCCACGAAGTCTGCGGAGTCAGCAGTGTTTTGTTGTTCCGGCTGGGATCCTGCTTCCACCGACGCCCGCGGGGCCGATTCAAGCTCTTCCCCCGCTGTGGCCGTGGCGGATAAACCCCATCCCGCCAGCCAGGAGGCCAGGCAGAGCGGGGCGGCTTTGCATAAGTCGAGCCAGAGTTTTCGCGAGCGAACACCCAGGGGAGCGGTCGTCACAGGTTCAGCGAGCAGCTTCCGAAGCATTGTGCGTTCCTTAAGTCAAAAGAGGAGATTGAAACGAGATCCAACAGACAAAGGTCAGGCAGCTCTACACTGAAATGCGAAATCGACTACGGGCAGGGGCCAAAATTCTTTGGCGATTTTTTGAAAACCATCTCAAATCGCCTCGGAATACCTTTTCAAAACAACTCGGGACCCCGTGGGGTCGACGCCGACTCCGCCGGTCAGTCCGTCAACCCTGTCGGCCGCCGGGGACGCGTCGTTGGCGGTTTTCGCGGCCCCCGGCAACTTTGGGGAGAGGGCTCCGAGATTCCCAATGTCCTCACCGATCACCTATAAATTGCAGTATCTCTCGGAGGCTCACCGGCGAAAACAGTCTGGCATGGTTGAAGACGTCACGCGAATTCTGAATGCGGTCCAGCAGGGTGATCCCCAGGCTGCGCAGGAATTGCTGCCACTTGTCTACAACGAACTCCGCCGACTGGCGGCTCGCAAGATGACCCGCGAACAGGCGGGGCAAACCCTGCAACCGACGGCCCTGGTTCATGAAGCCTACCTGCGCCTGGTCGGACCGGAACTGCAGCGGGGCTGGGACCACCGCGGACACTTCTTCGCCGCGGCGGCCGAGGCCATGCGCCGCATCCTGATCGAAAATGCCCGCCGCAAGCAGAGCGATAAACGCGGTGGAGGGCTGGCCCGGGTCGAACTGGACGATGCTCCTGCCGTCGAACTGGTCGATGACGATTCGCTGCTGGCGCTCGATGGGGCTCTCGAAAAGCTGGACCAGGTCGATCCCGAGGCGGCCCAACTGGTGAAATTGAGATATTTCACCGGCATGTCGGTCGAAGAAGTCGCCGCCGCACTGGGAATTTCGGAACGAACGGCCAAACGGAACTGGGCCTATGCGCGGGCCTGGCTCAAACGGGAACTGGAGCGCGACTGACGTTGTTCTCGGCGGTTGTCGGCGGAAGCGAAGAACCAATCCGCCCGACCCTATTCCTGGGTGCCCACGATGCCCCGGCCTGCGATACGCGAAGGATGACTGTATGGACTCCACCAGCGAAAAGTCGATCTTTCTGAACGCCCTCGACTACGACTCGACCAGCGAGCGCGACACGTATCTCAACCGGGCCTGCGCCGGCAATCCAGGTCTGCGTGCCGAAATCAATGACTTGCTCGCGGCGCACTTTGCCAGTGGCAATCCCCTCGATGGTCCTGAACAACCCGCCGGAGCACCGTCGCCGGCCGCGTTCGCCGAGACGGCCGTCTATGCCTCGGGTCCGGAGTCACCCGGAACCGTGATCGGCAATTACCGCTTGATGGAACAGATCGGCGAAGGGGGCTTCGGCATGGTCTTCGTCGCCGAGCAATTGCAACCGGTCCGCCGCAAGGTGGCGCTCAAGCTCATCAAACCCGGGATGGATTCGCGCGACGTAATCGCGCGGTTTGAAGCCGAACGGCAGGCGCTGGCCCTGATGGACCACCCGAATATTGCCCGTGTCTTCGACGCCGGTACGACCGACAGCGGCCGACCCTACTTCGTCATGGAACTGGTCCGCGGCGTCCCCATCACCGAATTCTGCGATTCCAAGAAACTCTCGCTCCCCGATCGCCTGGAGTTATTTCTGCACCTGTGCGAAGCCGTGCAGCACGCGCACCTCAAGGGGATCATCCACCGCGATCTGAAACCATCCAACGTGCTGGTCACCTCGCACGATACGACCTATGTCGTGAAAGCCATCGACTTCGGCATTGCCAAGGCGATCGGCCAGTCGCTGACCGAAAAGACGATTTACACCCGGTTCGCGCAACTGCTGGGCACGCCGTTGTACATGAGTCCGGAACAGGCCGAGATGAGCGGTCTCGATATCGACACCCGCTGCGACATCTATTCGCTGGGGGTGTTGTTGTACGAACTGGTTGTGGGGGCGACTCCGTTCGATCGCCAACGGCTGGAAAGTGCCTCGTTCGATGAAATCCGTCGCATCATCCGGGAAGAAGAACCCCCCCGCCCCAGTTCCCGGTTTTCGACACTGGGAAATTCCGTGAGCACGATTGCCAGCAATCGGCGACTCGAACCGCGCCGCATCTCGGCCTTTGTGCGTGGCGATCTCGACTGGATCGTCATGAAAGCGCTCGACAAAGATCGCAATCGACGCTACGAAACCTGCAGTTCCCTCGCGGCCGACGTGCGACGCTTCATTGCCAACGAGCCTGTGGAAGCCCGGCCCCCGTCGGTGCTGTATCGGCTGCAGAAATTCTCGCGCCGTAACAAGGTGGCCATTACGACCGGCTCACTCGTGCTGCTGGCGCTGACCTTGGGGACCGTCATCAGTGTCTGGCAGGCGGCTCGCGCCATCTCTGAGAAAAATGAAAAGGTCAAAGCGCTGCAAGAGGCCGTCACAGCCCGCAACGCGGCCATCGAGGCCAAAAAGGAAGCCGACGCGGCGCGGCAGGAGATCGAGCAGTTCGCCGACCGTTTGAAACAGGCCAACGTCTTTATTTCCAGCGGACGGGCCCACGCCGATTCCGGACGCTGGTCGGCGGCCAACACCGATTACACCCGCGCCACGGAATTGCAGCCCCAGTATTTCAATACCTGGATGGAGCGCAGTTCGCTGTACCTGCGGCTGGGGGTCTGGAATCTGGCTGCGGCTGACCTGGCGCGGGCCGTGGAGTTGGGGGCCTCGCTCGATAACCCGGCTACGTGGGGCCTGCCGCAATTGTTTCTGTACACAGGCGATGTAAAAAACAGCCACGATGTCTGCCGGAAAATGCTGGGTTCGGGAGGCGGGCTTTCCGGCGAGACGCCACTTCCCATTTTGCGGAGTTGTCTGATCGTGCATCCGGACGAGGTCAACTACGTCGATCTGGCAAAGCGTACGGAAGAAGCGTTTGCCAACATGGCCGGGGGACCGATGTGGATGCCCGGTGGCGGTCGGCGCCGGCCCAACGGTGGTGAGCCGCAGTTTTCTCCCGGAGGTGGTCCCGGACCGGGACCGCGCGACGAACGGCGTCGGCCCGACGAACCGAGGAATGGCGCTGGCCGTGGCCGTGAGGGGATGCCGGGCCGTCCCCCCCGGGGAGGCGGCCCCGGACCGCGCGGCATCGCTCTGTACCTGACCGGCCTGGCCCACTACCGCGCGGGTGAGTTCGAGAAATCGGCCACCCAGCTCGCGGACTTGCAGACCAATGACCCTGACTGGGTCCAGATGTTCGGGCCCGGCGCGCAAGCCGCGCTGGCGTTGGCCCAATTCGCCCTCGGCGACCAGGAACACGCCCAGGCATCCCTGGCTGCCGCGGAACGGCTGACAGACAAATGGACCGAACGCCGACTGGATGATTCCGTCGGTCAGGCCCCCGGTTTCTGGCTCGACTGGATCGAAGCGCAACTCCTGTGCCGTGAAGCACGGCTGGTCATTAAAGGGGGCACTCCAGTCGCCGACCCGCGACTGCGGACGCTCGAGCAACGCGCCCTCAACCAACTCCGCGGCGAAGAATAGGACGGCCCCCATCCGCGGAGCCGCCGACACGACCTCGGCTCGCCGCCCCGCGATCAAACACCGCCAGCGAGCCGCCCGGGTTTAGCCCGGCGGTATCCGCGTTGCTTCCAAATACCGGACGACTCCGCGAGACAGCTTTCCGTTCGACCACCGTGGGACAAGTTTCCAACTTGTCAGCGCACAGCACCCGTGACAAATCCCCGGTCATCAGCCCTCAGCAAACGCCCCACACCTCGTTCGGCGCAGGTCTCCCGACCTCGCCGCCGGCCCGTCACCCCCCTTTGGAGTGCGGCCGCCCGGCTGCCGCTTTTCGTATTTCCGGATG
>JAFEBR010001128.1 GCA_018242565.1 Planctomycetota bacterium
AAACGGTCGAACGGCTTATCGTGGTGAAATGCCGTGATGACGTAATCGCGATAGCGCCACGCGTGCTCGGCGAAGACGCTGTTGGATGTCCCCATCATGTCGGCGTAGCCGGTCAAATCGAGCCAGTGCCGGGCCCAGCGTTCGCCAAAGGCCCGCGAAGCGAGCAATCGATCGACGACCGTTTCACAGGCCCGCGGCGAATTGTCCTTGATAAACGACTCGATTTCGCCGGGAGTCGGCGGCAGTCCGGTCAAATCGAGGCTGACTCGTCTCAGCCAGGTGAACCGATCCGCATCTGCACTGGGCCGCAACTCGACCGCTTCCAGCCGGGCCAGAATGAACTGATCAAGCGGATCCAGTGCCCAGTTTGTATTGCGAACCGCAGGGGGTCGGGGATCACCCACCGGCTGAAAAGCCCAGTGTTTGCGACCTTCTTCGAGGGACAGGGTGGCTGGCGGCCGATCGGCGGCCTGCCGGGGATCGGGAACTCCCATAGCGATCCAGGTTTCAAAATCCTGAATCACCGCCTCGGGCAGTTTGCCGCGGGGCGGCATCTCGAACTCTTCATAGCGCAGCGCCTTCAACAGCAGACTCTTCTCGGCCTGTTTCGGAACGAGCGCCGGTCCGCTGTCCCCCCCTTTCAAGAGCCCCGCCCGATGATCCAGACGCAGCCCCCCCTGGACAATTTTGGCACCGGCCGCATGACACTCGTAGCAGTGCTCTACCAGAACAGGGCGGATCTTCGTTTCGAAAAACGTGAGTTGGGCCTCGGTGAACTCAGCGGGTTCCTCGGCTACGACCGTAGCGGCGACACTGAAGAGAAACAGGCCGAGCAGACACCATCGTTTCAATACAGCGTCCCCTATACTCCAGTTTGCGGTTGTCGCCCGCAAGCAGCGAACCAGCCAGGGACCGCGCTGCAGCCCACACGGGACCTGGCTGTGAACAGACCTCTGCCGTGTCCGGACGATGTCAAACATGAAACCTCGCCACCCAATTGCAGAATCAACCAATACTTATGCTATCTCAGGGCGGGGGACGCGACAACCGCGCCTGCGGTCATTCGGCTGGCACGCGAAGTTGCACCGGTGTCACACCATCCGGTCCGACCGGTAACAGGGCTTGCTGCCGGTCCAGCCGTGCCAGCATCTCGAGCAACAGGCGCCGCAATTCGCCAGGCTGTTCAGCGGCCAGGTTCTGTTGCTCGAACGGGTCATTTCCCAGATTAAAGAGTTGATAATGCGAACCGCCGGACGCGGGCGAGGGAAAATAGTGATAAATCACCTTCCAATCGCCCTGCCGAAACGTGGTGAAATAATTCGACCGGTGGGGCGCATGCGGGTAGTGCATCAGAAAGACATCCTCGTGGGCGGGGTCGTGCTGCCCTCGCAGCAGTCGGGTCAGGCTTTTGCCATCGACAACATGTCCGGCAGGAACGTGCGCACCGATCAACTCCAGAATGGTAGGGAACAGATCGTAGACGGCTGCCATCTGGGTCTGGATTGCCCCCGCCGCGATTGGCAGACGCTGTTGGCAGGGCTGACTTCGATCAGGCCGGGCCCAGCCGGCCAGAAATGGGACCCGCATGCCCCCTTCGTAATGCGAACCCTTTTTTCCTCGTAATGGAGCCGCACACGCCACGGCATGCTCGTGCCCCAGTGGCGCATCGGAACCATTGTCACCCAGAAACAAAACCAGCGTGTTTTCAGCGACTCCCAGTGATTCCAAATGATCGAGCAGGTCTCCCAGCGACTTGTCCATACCCGCCACCAGCGTGGCGAAGGCCTGTGCCGCCGGCGGTTGCCCCGAATCGGCATACTGCCCGGCGAATCGCGGATCGGAATGAAACGGGGCATGCACCGCGTAGTGCGAGAAATACAGGAAAAACGGCGTGCGGTTCCGCACCGCGTCGGCGACATGCGTTTTGGCCTCAAGGGTCAGGGCCTCGGTTAAGAACATCTCGGTCCCGTGATACTTATCGAGTCCCGGCACGCCGTTTTCCGGATGGTCACCGCGCAGTCCGTAATCCTGCTGTCCGTAATAACTTCCCGGGGCTCCAATCGCAGTGCCCCCCACGTTGATGTCGAATCCCAATTGGCGCGGATCGGCCCCCGGCGACCGGCGCGGGCCAAAATGTCCTTTGCCCACATGGATGGTGCGATAACCGGCCTGCCGCAGCAGACCGGCCAGCGTGATGTCTCCCGGTTTCAATCCCTGCCAGTTCCAGCCCGGAGGCCCGGACGGGCCGCGATTGTCACTGTCGGGATTGATCCAATTCGTCGTTCGGTGCCGGGCCGCGTTCTGCCCCGTCATCAACGAAATCCGCGTCGGCGAGCAGACACTCATGGCGTAGAACTGGCTGAATCGCACGCCCCGCGTGGCCAGGCGTTCCATGTTGGGTGTCCGATAAAACTCGTTCAGCGGATAGCGTACAGGCTGCCCCGCCGAGTCCGTCAGGCAGGGGACCGATGTATCCATGACCCCCAGATCATCAACGAGCATGATGACGATATTCGGTAACGCCGGCCGATCGTCCGCCTGACAAACCACGACACTCGACAACAGCAGGCCACAGCACAACAGAGAGGACATGTTCATGATTCTCAGCTCGGTTGAGGAATGGCAGACGCTATGCGGCGCCCATTTCGCTTGATCACCGGCCTAACGAAGATAGCCCGCCCGTCGCAGACTGACCAGCAGCTTGAGACAGCCGTCATCGCCCGGAATCCAGCCACCGCAAGGGAAATTTCCGATCGGTCGATTTCGAGAGATCGGTCGCATCCGATGTCGGCCCTATGGTCGACCTGTGGCCTCAACAGAATCCAGAACGACGGCTCGTCCAGGCCAATGGCCCAGCAAGATTTCCGATGACAGGAATCCGCGGCGCTATCCGCTGCCAGTGAAACGTGGCTCGCGACAACCGGTCGGGAAACTTGGGTGGCAGTAAATGGCGACACCACGTCGTAACGCGGGCTTTAACCCGCGCTACATACGTTTTGCGTCCAGTCCGCGTTCTTCGAAGAGAGATGTTCCAGCATGCAGGAATTCAGCGTTGGGTCACGGCGTGGATGGTGAATGGTCGCAGAGCGTTCCAACGAATGACGTCGGGACGCAAAATCGGTACACTCGGACCCCGTGTGTGCGCTCTGGTGAATTGGAAAACAGGAATCGTGCCTTGTCTGATATTGAACCGGCTTCATCCTCGGCGGCGGACTCTGACCGGGCCACACGTGGGCTGCCTTTGCACACCAAAATTCTCATCGGGCTGCTGGTCGGCATCGTTCTGGGTCTGGCGGCGAACTGGATCGGGCAGATACCGATCGTGCCAGACGTCACGCATTCGAGCGATCTCAACGCCAATGGTTTGCATGACCATGTGGAGTGGGTTGCCACCAACCTCACGGAACCGGCCGGCAAGATCTTTCTGCGACTCATGTTCATGGTCGTGCTGCCCCTGGTGTTTTCCGCCCTGTCGCTGGCCGTGGCCGAGATTGGCGATATCCGCCGACTGGGCCGACTGGGGGCCAAGACGCTGTTCTACACGGCCATACTCTCCAGCACGGCGGTGGTCCTGGGGGTCGTCCTGGTCAACACCATTCAACCCGGCAAAAAGCTCTCAGCGGAAAAACGCGATGCACTGGAAAAGCAATTTGAGAGCCGGGCCGCTGCCAGTATTGAAAACGCGAAGAAAGCCAAACCGTTGCGTGACCTGATCGTCGATCTTCTGCCCGAGAATCCCGTGCAGGAAATGGTTGGGGCGATTGATGGCAAGTCCCCGGGAAATGGCATGTTGGCCGTTATGGTATTCTCGCTGCTCGTGGGTGCCGCCATCACGATCGTCCCGGACAGATGCAGCACCCTCGTGGCCTGGCTGGAAGGCTGGAACGCCATCTCGATGGTGGTCATTGGCTGGGCCATGCGACTGGCGCCCTATGGGGCCGGTTGCCTGGTGTTTTCCATCACAGCCCGTTTGGGATTCGACATTCTGGTCACCCTGCTGTGGTTTGTGCTGACCGTCCTGGCGGGGCTGGGTCTGCATCTTGTCGTTACTTATCCGCTCGTTCTGAAACTCTTCAGTCGCATGTCTCCCCTACAGTTCTTCCGTGCCGTGCGTGAAGCCATGCTCGTGGCATTTGGCACGTCGTCGTCAAACGCCACCCTGCCCACGGCCCTCAAGGTCGCCGAACAAGATCTGCGACTGCCCAAGGAAGTCTCGCGCTTCGTGCTCACCGTCGGAGCCACAGGCAACCAGAACGGCACCGCCTTGTATGAAGGGGTCGTGGTGCTGTTCATGGCCCAGGTATTCGGCGTCGAACTGTCGCTGACACAACAGGTACAAGTGGTCCTGATGTCGATTCTGGCCGGGGTGGGGACGGCGGGCGTCCCCGGTGGTTCGCTTCCGCTGATCGTGGTGCTCATGACTTCGGTGGGCGTCCCTCCCGCGGGTATCGGAGTCATCATGGGTGTCGATCGCCTGCTGGATATGTGTCGCACCGTGCTCAATGTGACCGGCGACCTCGTTGTCGCCACCTGTACGGCAGGCGGAGCCGAACCCCAAACAGAATGAATGGTCAATCCAACACGGCCTGCACTGCTGCCCACTCGAGCAATTGATGGGGCAGCGACCGTCCGACAGCTTGATCGCGCGTGTGAATGAACTGTTTGAAGCACTTCCGCGACGGGCACACCACGCCTCACCGAGGTAAAGAAGCGTGATTTGCAGACCCGGGGATCAGGGCCGTAGAATACAGAGCAGAATCGGACGAACTTCAGGCTCTTGCTCGCCGGAGAGACTTTCAATGCATCAGGCCAGACTGCGACTCGTGGGCCCTCCCCCATTCGTCTTCGCGTTCCTCCTGCCCCTCATTCTGGGTGGCACTGCGATCACGGCCCAGGCCCAGGACAAGCCGACCAAGAGCAGGAAAACGACGAAGACCGAGGCCAAAGCGACCGACAAGACCGCGGTGCGTTTCACCCGCGTCCCTGATCGAGGAATTCAGCCCCAGGCACTCGTCGACGGCACCGGTCGGCTGCACCTGGTCTACCTGGGTGACGATCCGCAAGCCGCCAATGTGTATTACGTGCATCAAGCGGCCGGGGCGGAAGCATTCTCGCCCCCACTGCGAGTCAACAGTCAGGCCGGCAGCGCGATTGCCGTCGGATCGATCCGCGGAGCACATTTCGCGCTCGGGCAGGGAAATCGTGTCCATGTCTGCTGGAACGGGTCAAACAAAGCCGAGCCACGCGGACCAGGCAAATACGACAGCCCGTTCCTCTACACGCGTCAGGCGGCTGACCAGCCCGCCTTTGAACCCCAGCGCGCCATGAATGGCACGCACTTCGGCCTCGACGGCGGGGGATCCGTCGCTGCGGATGCGGACGGACATGTCTATGTCGTCTGGCACTCGGGTGACGGAACGGGCGAAGACAATCGCCGCGTCTGGATCGCCCATTCCGACAACGACGGCCAGGAATTCGCTGCCCCCCAGATCGCCGACGCCGAGAAAAACGGCGTCTGTGGCTGCTGCGGCCTGCGGGCCTTTACCGACCGACAGGGCACGGTCTATGTGCTCTATCGTGCCGCCCGTGAACAGCGCCATCGAGACATGTTCCTGTTGACCTCGATGAATCATGGCCAATCATTCGAAGCGATTCAGACCGACCGCTGGCTCGTTGCCAACTGCCCGATGAGCAGCCAGTCCCTCGTTGATACAGGGGACGCGGTCCTCGCGGCGTGGGAAACGGCAGGCGAGATTCAGGTGTCGCGGATCGACAAAAAATCACGTGAACTGGCGCAGCCCGCAAACCCCGCCGGAACGTCGAAGAACCGCAAACATCCCGCCATGGCCGTCAACGGCAAAGGAGAGACGCTCTTGGTATGGGTCGAAGGATCGAGCTGGGAAAAAGGGGGCAGTCTGGCATGGCAAATCTTCAACGAGAAAGGACGGCCTACTTCTCAGAAGGGTCGTCTGGAAGGAGCCATCCCTGTCTGGAGCTTTGCCGCCGTGTACGCCGAGCCCGATGATTCCTTCGTCATTTTGCACTGAAAGTCCCCCGAATTTTGTCTGCAACTGAAACTGCGTTTGATTTTTGTACCCCCGCGCGCGTGGTGTTCGGTGCGGGAAAACGTGCCGAAGCAGGCAAGCTCGCGCGATCGCTGGGGCGACGGGCCTTTGTAGTGAACGGGTCGAGCACGCTGGCCCGCAATGGCGGGCTGGATGAAATCCTGCGTGCCCTGTGGGCCGCCGAGGTCGATGCCGTCGTCATCACGAATTGCCTGCGTGAACCCGAGGTGGCCGATGTCGATCTGCTCGTGACACGCTTGCGCGAAGCCCAGGCCGGCCCCGAGGATCTCGTCGTGGGGTTGGGTGGCGGGTCAGCGATCGATCTGGCGAAAGCCGGCGCCGCCCTCGTCACCCAGGCTGCCGACAGCAGCGTGCTGGATTACCTCGAGGGAGTCGGCCGCGGGTTGAAGCTCAACGCCACGCCATTGCCGGTGTTCGCCATCCCCACCACCGGCGGAACCGGCAGTGAGGCCACGAAAAACGCCGTCATCTCGTCATATGACCCTCCGTTCAAGAAAAGCCTGCGTTCGGAACTGATGGTTCCGCGAATCGTCCTCATCGATCCGGAATTGAGCGTCAGCGTGCCGCCGCAGATAACTGCCTGGACGGGTCTCGATGCGATCACACAACTGCTTGAAAGCGGCATTTCGAAACGGGCCACCCCCATCACGCAACGTCTCGTATCAGCCGGGCTGGAGTTGGCCCTGCCTCACCTCGCGGAAGCGTATCGCAACGGCAGTTCGATCCGTGCACGTGGAGCCATGGCCCAGGCCGCCTTTCTTTCGGGACTGGCGCTGGCCAATTCCGGATTGGGCATGGCGCACGGCGTGGCCGCGGCCCTGGGGGTGCATTGCCGAGTCCCGCACGGACTGGCGTGCGCCGTGCTGTTACCGGTCGCGTTGCGGGTTAACCGCGAGTTGCCGGCCGTCGAGGCGCAACTGGCGAAAATGAGTCGCGATCTGCATCAAGCAGAAGCTGCCGCACTGCCTTCCGCCGAGTCACAGGCCTTCACTCGGGCTTCGGTGCGCGAGCAGGCCGACGCGATCATCGAAAAGATCGAAACGCTGCTGACCGAATTGCAGATTCCACGCACCCTGTCGGAAATCGGGGTCCGCGCGGCTCAGATTCCCGAGTTGGTCCGAGATTCACGCGGCAACAGCATGAGTGGGAATCCCCGGGAATTGACCGACGCCGAATTGACGAGCATTCTGGAGGCCCTGCTGTGATTCTGGCCGCCGGACTGTCCCCCGCCTGGCAGCAGATTGTGATGCTCGATCGGTTGCGCGTTGGCGAAGTGAATCGGGCCCGCGACGTACAATGGTGTGCTTCAGGCAAAGCACTGAATGTCGGCCGGGCCGCACACTGCCTGGCGGGTGGCAGCGACTCGAACACGGTCCAGACCCTGTCCACGATTGGCGGACTGACGGGGCACAGCATCCGCGACGATTTTGAGCGAGATGCGATTCCAGCGATCTGGATTGAAACCCAAGCTCCTACGCGAGTCTGTACGACCATTCTCGATCGCGAATCTGGCGCGACGACCGAACTCGTGGAAAATGCTCAACCCATTCTCCCACATGAACTGGCGGCCTTTCGCGATGCTTATCGACAGCAGGTGGCCGCTGCTGAACTCGCGGTCCTGGCAGGATCGTTTCCGGGGGGCGTACCGGTCGATTTTTATCACGAGTTACTGGCCGACTCGAAGATCCCGGTGATCCTCGATTGCCAGCGTGAGCCTTTACTCGCGGCCCTTGCCCGCCGGCCGTTTCTGGTCAAACCCAACCGCGAAGAACTGGGGAACACGCTGGGCCGTCCTGTAGACACCGAATCAGATCTGCACGCCGCGATGCGGGACCTGTGCCGGCGCGGCGCCACCTGGGTCGTCGTGACCGCTGGCAAACAGCGGGTCTGGATTGGCTCGGAAACCAAACTCTATTCCGCACAACCACCGCAGGTCGAAACGATCAACCCGATTGGCTGTGGCGACTGCCTGGCAGCGGGAATCGCCGTCGGTCTCACACGCGGATTCGACGTCCCGGACGCCGTGCTGTTCGGCATGGCCGCCGCGGCCGAGAACGCCCGGCAACTCCTGCCCGCGCGACTCGATCGGGTGCGCGTGGCTGCACTTCGCGAGGAAATTCGCCCAGCGGCAACCGTGCCGCAGTAACTTGGGCATGGCTCAGTGAGCCATGCTCCCCGACCCGGCGGGTGGCTCGCGATGTCCATAAAAGCTGTACAGCACAGGCATCAGGTAGCGGGTCAGAAACAACGTCGTCAGCATGCTGCCCACCACGACGACGGCCAGCGGACGCTGGTTCTGGGCCCCGATCTTGACCGACACCGCCGCGGGCAGCAGTCCGAAGATCGCCGTCAGGGCGGTCATCATCACGGGCCGCACCCGTTTTTCAGCACCTTCCAGAATGGCCTGCCGCAATGGCAACCCCAGGGCCCGCAGTTGATTGAACGACGAAATCAACAACAGCCCATCCATGATCGCCACCCCAAAGATCGAGGTGAAGCCCACCGCCGCCGAAATGCTGAAATTGATGCCCGTGAACAGCAAGGCCCACACGCCCCCCATCGAGAGTGCCAGCACATTCGAAAAGACCATGACCGCATCCAGCAGGCTGTGAAACGCCAGGTAGAGCAGCACAAAGACCAGGGCCAGTGAGATCGGTATGATCACCAGCAGACGGCCTTCCCCTTCTTCCATCTGCTGGAACTCGCCACTCCATTCGGTGCGGTAGCCCTTGGGAATCAGGTCTGTCACGCTGCGGCGGGCCGCGGCGACCGTGCTGGCCAGGTCTCGCCCGCGCACGCTGAACTTGACGGCGATAATCCGCTGGCCCATTTCACGCTGAATCAGCGAGGCCCCCGACCGCACAAATGAACCGTCCGGATCGAGCGGGCCATCACGATCTTCGCCGATGGGGGTGATCAGATCTCGCAACCGCTCACGCGGCAGGCTGATCGATCCTAGAATCTCGGTGCTGAACATGCTGCCGGTCAACGACGGGAGCGTGCTCGAAAAGCCACTCGCGGAAATTCCCGTGGTCTGTCCGAAGAACGGCGTCGCGGTCATCCCGGCGGTCTGACTTTGTGACACGCGATGATCAGTCACGTCGACGGGAATATCCAGAATCATCGACTCATCACTTCGCAGCCGTTTAGGCCAGCGCACGGTGATGTCGAATGATTTCTCGCCTTCGATCATCTGTGACACGGTCTTGCCGCCAATGGCCGTTTGAATCACGTTGTGCACATCGGCCACGCTCACGTTCCACAACGAGCATTTATGTCGATCGATCGGCAGTTCCAGGTTCGTCTGCCCCATCGTGCGGTAAATGCCGACATCCTTAACTCCTGGCACGGTACGAATCCGCGCCATGACCGTTTTTCCGAGTTCTTCCAGTTCGACAATGTCATGCCCGATGATCTTGACCGAGTTTTCTCCCTGCACGCCCGACATGACTTCGAGAACGTTGTCACGAATCACCTGCGAGAAGTTCCAGTTGAGTCCCGGCAGCGCTTCTGTGAGTTCCGCATTCATGGCGGCGATCAATTCGGGCTTGGCTCGACGACGCGTACTGCGAAACCAGCGCTTCCAGCCGGTCTCGGGAACTGTCGCCGGCCAGTCTTCCTGCGGCTTAAGCGGTACAAAGAACTCAGCGCTGTAAAACCCGGTCGGATCGGCTCCGGAATCGGGTCGACCCAACTGACAGACCACGGCTTCAACTTCCGGATGGTTACGCAAGAGGGTTCGCGCCAGCCGGGATTTTTCGGAATTCTGCTCGAGCGAGACGCTGACGGGGAAGATGGCCCGCACGAACACATGCCCTTCTTCCAGCGGAGGAATGAACTCCCGCCCCAAAAAGGGGAGCGATGCGACCGTGATGGCAATCAACAGGCAGAACCCGCCCACTGCAAACCAGCGATGATTCAGGCAGTATTCCAGATTTCGCAGGTAACCGCGCTTCAAAAACCGGACCAGGAAATTGTCGGGACGGGGCGTCAACTTCTTGAACAGCAGCAGGCACATGACCGGCGCCACGGTGAGTGCCAGAATCAGGGCGCCACCCAAAGCGAAGGCATAGGTCTCCGCCATCGGGCGGAACAACTGCCCTTCGGCCCCGGTCATCGTCAACAACGGCAACAGGGCGCATACCATGATCAAAGTCGAGAACAGCAGGCTGCGTTCAATTTCGCGGGCGGCCAGACGAATCCGCTCTCTAAACGGCAGGTCTTCGTATTGATGGCTGCTGAGCACTCGATAGATGTTCTCGACCATGATCACCGTCGAGTCAATCACAATGCCAAAGTCGACGGCGCCAATCGACAGCAGGTTCGCCGACTGTCCGCGCAGGTACAGCATCTCGAACGCAAACAGCAGCGCCAGCGGCAGGTTGATGGCAATGATCAGCGCACTGCGGACATTGCTTAAGAACATCAGCAGGATCACTGTCACCAGCAGAATGCCCACAAACAGATTCTCGTGGACCGTATCGGTCGTGGTATTGATCAGTTCCGTCCGATCGTAGAACGGTTCGATGCGCACGCCGGGTGGCAGCCGGCCCGGAGTGTTGTTCAACTCGTCGATCTTGGCTTTCACGAGTTTGAGCGCCGGCAGCGACTCGGCCCCTTTGCGCAACAGCACCACCCCCTGCACCGTTTCGTCTTCATCGACCCAGATTCGCTGTTTCTCACCATCGCGGTCTGCGACCACGATACGACCGGAGCCGTCTCGCAACGGACGGCTGAGTGCGACCTTGCCCAGGCGTGTGGGATTCCCGATCACCACGCCACGGGTCGACGTTTCCTGTCCCGGAGGGAGCGGTCCCCCTTCCACCACATCCCCCACGCGCACGGGAATGTTGTTCGTGCTGGATATCACAATCTGACGGATCTCTCGCAGCCGACGCTGTTCTTCCCGACGCAGATACGTCGCCGCTTCCTCGGGATCGCTCATGCTCAGGATTTTCTGCATCGGGTCGCGGCCGCGGCCAATCAGCCCCAACCCTCGCACCACCGCCGCGGTTTCCCCCTGCACCAGGTAATCGCCACCGATATTGGCATTACTGTCCGCCACGGCCTGCATCAATTGCGACAAGGTGATGCCATAGCGCTTCATCCGGTCGGGATCGGGCTGAATCTCGTAACGTTTCACGGCGCCGCCAAACGTGGTGGCATCAGCGATGCCCGGGATCCGCCGAAATTCGCGCTCGAGTGTCCAGCCCTGCAGGGCCCGCAAATCGGTGAGCGTGTACAGACTCTTGCCAAACGCATCTTTGGGACTGGTGATGGAATACCGCAGAATCTCACCAATGGGGGACCGGGGAGAGATCTGTGGTGAAACTCCATCCGGCAGATCGGCCATCTGCATGCGGTTGATCGTTTCCTGCCGGGCCTTCTGGTAATCAACCCCGTATTCGAACTGGTTGTTGATGTAGGTGAGTCCGAACAGAGATTTTGTTCGGGTGTATTTCAGCCCTGGCATGCCGGCCAGCGAGACTTCCAGGGGAATCGTGACGAGCCGTTCCATTTCCTCAGCCGACCGACCGGGATACTGGGCAATCACTTCGACAATCGCGGGAGCCGGATCGGGGTAGGCTTCGACGTTGACGTGGGTGAACGCGTAAAACCCGGCCCCCGCCAGAATCACCGTCGCCAGCAGGACGATCAGGACATTGTCGACCGCCCAGTGAATGAGCTTACTGACCATTTTGTTCCTGCCAGGCAGCCTTCAATTCCAGCGCACCGGCGGCGAGCACCACGTCACCTTCGTGCAGTTCTTCCAACGGACGCCCCCCGGCCGGGACTCGCTGCCGCTGATCGTCGGTCAGACGACTGCGAACGTAAACCAGGTCGGCGGTCCGGCGCACCACGGCGACCCGCCGCAATTGAAACCGGTGGTCCTGCGCATCGACCTGCACAAAGACCGTGGCTTCCTCGCCATCTTCCACCAGGGCCCGCGTGGGAATTTCCACGACATCTTTTTCGGGTGGCAAATCGATGACCGCGGTGATGAACTGACCCGCGTGCAGTTGATCGCCTGGATTCTGCACCATCCCCGCCAGCAGTGCCATGTGCTCGTTCGGATCGATGATCTCCCCGATCCGGTCAATCGTTCCGGTAATCGGCTCGAAATTCTCTGTGGCACTCAATTTCAATTTCCAGGTGATGGGCTTGGGCATGGCATGCAGCAGCGGAATGTCTTCTTCGTAGATCCGCGCCCAGGCACTCAGCACACTCAAGTCGGCGATCTTGAACAGGTCCGAGTCGGCATTCACCAGGTCCCCTTCCACCACGTTTTTCTCGACGATCGTGCCGTCGATCGGCGAAACCACCTGAACTGAGGCCCAGTCTTCGTCCGAGGGAACTTCATAGGTCTGATCTCTGTGAATCAAATCGGCTTCGTCGCGCACACGCCGGATCTCGGCATCCGACAGGGCCCACGATCGCAGTGTGCGTTCGGCTTTGGATACGGCGATTTCTCCGACTTCAACCAACCGCCGGGCCTCGCGAACCGATCGTTCGGGAGTCGCGCCATCCTTCGAGAGTTTTTCGAGATACGTCAGATTCTGCTGATCGATTTTCAGGCGGACCAGCGCATCGACCATTTCGCTTTTCTTCTCGCCCAGGTCTTTGCTCCAGATCTGACCCAGCACCTGCCCCTTCGAAACCCGATCCATAAAGTTCAACGTGCGCCGCACCTTGGGAGCCCCCGGGCTTCCCGGTGCCGACTCTTCGATCGTTTCCAGGTGGACAATCAAACCAGGAAAGCGGGCATGCACATGCACCAGCCGATTCACGTCCAGCGCCAGATTCCCACGCAGTTGCAATGTCCTGGGGCGTGTCGGGCTGGCAGCGACGGCGGTCTTCAACCCCGATAAGCGGATCGCCTGATCCGAGAGCTTGATACTCGGAACTCGGTCGCCGGCTTGCACAGCCTCTACCGTCTCGTCTTTATGGCCTGACCCAAAAACGCCGCAACCCGCCAAGGTCAGCGCGACGGTCCAACAACAGGACAGCAGCAGCGCCCGACACTGAGGCTGTAGTCTGCAGATCGGGGGAGGCGACGACCCAAAACGGCCCATTCGCGGGGACTCCACTCGCAACTTGGTGATTTCACACAGGTCTCTGCTGTCAGCATACCTGCTGGTCGTCAACTCGCCATGCAAACTCGCATTACAACTTCGTTATCCCCGGCCGACACACCCATGCCGCGGGGTCATCGATCGACTTCTACTTATGAAACCTTCACGGGAATCTCGACCGTTTCGACACAGGCGGTAAAGGCCCGCGCCGAAAACACGGGCGACTCAATAAAGTCGATAATGGCCCCCGCAATCTCAGCCGTGACAATCGTCTCGATGCGGACCCGGTGCGCGATCACAGACAGGTCCTGCACGACCCGATGGGTGCCGGCCCCGCGGCAATCGGTGCAGGTAAACCCAGTGGCACCGAGTTTTTCCAGTTGCTGCAGGACGACGTCTTCCAGCAGGCGATCGGCAAAAATCGTCACGCGTTTCGCAGGAACAAGCTGTGCCATGGTTGTTGATTCCGTTCCGGGAAAAGAGGCGGAAAGTCGTTTCCGCGAAACCGCGTTCAGGTCGGTCGACCAATCGACTTTCGTATCTGAGGCCCACCCATCGCTGCGGGCCGGCATCATACGGCGCTTCACCAGGGGGAGCAAGGTGCCCTCTGTTCGCTGCCCCGAAGCGTTCTGTCAGGTAATGGCCAGCTTCTTTCCCAAAATCATCGCCGGGAGCAGCAACATGGCGACTCCGAACGCATACGTCCGATCGGCCTGCACAAACAAAATCAGGGCCGCGTCGAGCATGATCAGCGACAAGAGCATGGTGCGAATCGAGGCCTGCACCTTCGCCGGGACCGGGTCGGCGACCGCCACCACCAGACGGCGGTTGATGACCATACCAATGCATCCCAACAGCACGGCGGCGTCCCAACTGCGCGGATGCGGTGCCTGCCAGTGCATGACGAAACTGATCAGCATGACGAGCCCCAGATTCACCGTCAGCAGCGCGCCGACCAGAGGCACGCGCCGACTCTGCCCCGCTTCTTGCCGGGCGAACCAGGTGACACCCACAATGTAGATCCCCAGGCCGATCGCGACCACCAGTTGCGGGACCTTCCAGATCGCGGCGGGGCCAACGGCAGCCCCTTGGTCCAATGCCGGTAAGGCGCTGGCCCCCAGCATCACGTTGAGAAACCGACAGGTGCCCATCGAGACCGGCCCCACCCAGGTGGCTTTCAACACCCCGTCGTACAAAAAAATTGCTGCCACCAGCAAACCGGCCACCACCAGGCTCGGGCTTCCCACCAATCCCGCCAGCAGACACCCCGTGCCGACGAGTATCGCACCGAAGGTCGTCGCCCCCCGGACCGAGATTCGCCCGGATGGAATCGGCCGTTTGGGCCGTTCATGCAGATCGATCTCACGGTCGAACACATCGTTGAACACCATGCCCGCGAGATACAGGCACGCAGAGCCACCCACCAGCAGCAGGCACTGAGGCCAGTCTTCGATCCCGTCGCGATGTGTCAACAGATAGCCCAGGAAAATGTCGGCCATCGCCGTGAAAACCGCGGCGAACCGGCACAATTGCAGCCAGGCGAGAAGTTTCGACATGGTTCCGTCAGATCCCGTAAGAAATGGCACAACGAGCAGGCTCTCGTAATGCCCTGCCCTCGGCGGCATCACGACTTTCCACTCAGGCATTGCCAGGGCGGTTGCCCGACTGCAATTCATCAGCCCAGCTTTCCAGCAGCGCATACTGCCGGGAAAACTCGGGTGGCACATCCCGCCCCATCGGGCTCTTGAAGAATGACGAAAGCTGCGTGAGGATGCCCGCCGTACCGCGCCGATGTTCGCGTTCGGTGAACCGCACCAGATCGAGCACCAACGGGGCCGCCAGCAGCGAATCACACCCCTGCCAGGTGAACTGCATCGTCATCTGCGTATCGAGGAATCCGCGGAAATGGATGTGATCCCAGGCGGTTTTCCAGTCAGCCATGTCTTCGATGTACTCGATCGACACCAGCGTACTCGGCTTGTACCCCAGGATTTCCGTCAGCAGGTGATCTTTTGAACGCACCTTGTTGGCCTTGTTGACCGGATCGTCGAGCACCTTGCCGTCCATGTTGCCGAAGATGTTGTGACCAACCCAGCTCATGACCTGCAGGTTGCGGGCCGCGAACATCGGAGCCAGAACCGACTTCAACAGCGTTTCCCCGGTTTTCCCATCGCGGCCCACGTGCAGCACGCCCGCTTCCAGTGCCAGTTCTTCCAGTGCGGGCAGATCAGAGCCGACCGACGGGGTAAAGTTGATGTAGTCACATCCCGACTGCATCGCGGCGATCGCATAGATCGAACTGGCCGGGACCGGCGACTCGGCGTCGCGCTCGAGCCTCTGCCGCAGTTCTGACCAGGTCAATTGCCGGGCTTGCTCCTGGACTGGCGGTTCGGTCGACGAGACATTGACCACGATGACATGGTCCAGTTTGTGCTGGGTGCGGAAGGCCCGCAGATCGGCCGAGATGCGTTCGAGCGCGGTCGCCGGCCGTTCACCCCGCGACTTCAGCACCGATCCATCGGCCAGTGACTCGATGGTTCGCCCCACGTTGATCAACGTTCCCGGTCGCACATTGCGGGTGTATTCCTGCAAGGCCGGCTGCACCTGCTGCAGGCGTTCGACGTCAAAAACCCGAGACTTTTCACGGAGCTGACGGGCTTCGTCGGCATACGTCGTCTCGCGGATTTCGTGTCCCCCGATCGTAAACGACGACCAGTCCGCCAGACCAATTTTCTGAAATCGAGGCAGGGCACTGACCAGGCCGGCCTCATCCGCAAGTTTCTGCTGCAGAGAGGCCAGGCCAACGCTGACGGTCGTGGCGATGCCGCCAAACGCGCCGATGAACCAGAGACCGGTAGTGGGTTGCGTCATCATTCAGTCAATCGAAGAGAGTCTCTCAGTGGAAGCAAGCCAATCCAGAACCCGCGAACGGGCCGCGGAACAGCGACGGTCACGACCAGTCAACCGCTCAGGATTCCCAGATCTTGTGGACCCAGGCGGACAGTGCGTCCTGAAATGCATTGAGGCGGGTGGCAGTCGTGTGTTTGATGTCTTCGAGATCGGCACCTTCCGGGCACGCCGCGCGTGCAAAGAAGTAGAACTTGATCTTCGGTTCCGTTCCCGAAGGCCGGGCGGCAAAACTGATCGTCAGGTCCGATGGAGCCGATTCGAAAATGGCCAGATCACCCTGCGGTTCCGGCAGGTCTTCAACGCGCAGATTGTCGGGCAGCGATCGGATTTCGTGACGCTGATAGTCGCGGACCCGCGCAAACTGCACACCGGCCAGTTCACGCGGCGGATCGTTGGCCAGCGCATCGAGCAGGCGTTCAATGAGCGCCCGCCCTTTCGGACCTTTGCACGCTTCGGACCGCTGCCCTTCGAGGTAATACCCATGCACGCGATACAGTTCATCGAGCCGATCGAGCAGAGTCTTGTTTTGCTTCTGCAACTCGGCAGCACACTCACACAGATACAGGGCGGCGATCGACGCGTCTTTGTCGCGTGCGTACGATCCCGACAGATAACCCAGCGATTCTTCACAGCCGAACACAAACCGGTCGGGACCTTCACGGTCCATCGTCTGGGCAATGTACTTGAAGCCCACCAGCAGATTGTCGATCGCGCGAATCTTGGCAGCCCGCGCCAGCGCGCCCACCAGCGGCGTGGTCACCAGCGTTTCCACCACGAAGTGCTGCGGGCCCAGCATGCCACAGCCTTTACGTTTGCGCAACACGTAATCGGTGAGCAGCACGGCGATCCGGTTGCCCGTCAGATGCACGTAATTGCCGTCGTGGTCCCGCACGGCCACTCCCAGCCGATCGGCATCCGGGTCACTCGCCAAGACCACCGCGGCCCCCGAAGCACGGGCCTGCTCGATGGGAGGATCAAACACCGCGGGCAGTTCCGGGTTGGGCAGATGATTCGGAACATTAGGGAACTTGCCATCCGCCTGCCGTTGCGGTTCGAAAATCTCGACCCCTTCGAACCCGGCTTCCTGCAGCACCCGAAAGACTGATGTTTCCCCGACGCCGTGCAACGGCGTGTACAGGGCCTTCAGTTCGCGGGTGGGCGACAGACTCATCCGCAGCACCGCGCGTGTGAATGCTTCATCCACATCGGCGCCAATCAATTGAATCTTGCCGTCGGCGACCGCCTGATCGTAATCGTCGACCGGAATGAGATTCGATTCGTAAACACATTCGATGATCCCCTTGTCGTGCGGCGGCAAGACTTGGGCACCGTTCGACCAGTAGGCTTTCACCCCGTTGTCCGACGGAGGATTGTGTGACGCGGAAATCATGATGCCGACGTCGCACTTGAGGTGCCGAACGGCAAACGACAGTTCGGGCGTAGAACGATGCGACTCGAAGAGGAAGACCTGCAAACCGTGCGCAGCCAGCACCTGTGCCGAGAGTCGGGCGAACTCATCTGACCGCAACCGCGTATCACAGGCAATCACCGCCCGACCACCCGCTGTCCCCCGCACTTTCGCCAGGTAGACCGCAATCCCGTTGGCCGACTCGGCAACTGTCCGCTCATTCATGGTCGCCGAACCGAATTCGGTCATCACCCCTCGACGACCGCCGGTTCCGAACGGAATCACTTCCCAGAACAACGAATCGAGTTCATCGAATTTTGCCCCCTGCACGAGGGCCAGAATCTGGGGCACATACCGGGCGTAACCCGGTTCGGTCAGCCAGCGCTGCAGGTTGGAAAGCGTCTGTTCACCGATTTGCCCGGCCCCCTGGGCGGTCTTCAGCGAAGCCAAAGCCTGCACGACGGCAGGGTCGAGAGCCGGGGCGGTTTGATGCGATTCTGTCGTCGAAGGCAAGTCACTCATTGCTGCTGCTATTGGGGAGATGGGGCTGGAACAGTCGCGTTCACAGGGGAAGGATGCTGTTCCCCAATTTAGCAGGTTGGCCCGACTTCGACGAGGGTCGCATTGGCGTCGTTTGCCGCCGACAGGCCCGTGCTCACGGGGCCACCCCGCAGTCGCCGCCTCACAACACGGGCAACAAAAAAAGCCCTGCGTCCCACGGCCCAAACACCGCCGTGGAACACAGGGCTGACGCACACACCCCCAACCCATCACCAGCACACGCGGCCTGCCACCTTCAGCCGACCGTGACGGCGACTTTCCGGGTGGCATGCTGTTTGACTTTGGGCAACGTCAGTTTCAGCAAGCCATGCTTGATCGTGGCCTGCACGTTGTCGCGATCGATTTCGTTGGTCAGGGTAAACGAACGTTCGTAGTCACCGACGCCGTATTCACCGTAGGCCAACTGGTAACCTTCCGGCACCGGATCGAACACCGCCCCCTTGATGGTGAGAATGTTCTTTTCGATCGTGATATCGACGCCGTGTTCATCGACCCCCGGCATTTCCGCGATCAACAGCAACGAGGTATCGGTTTCGAGAATATCGACGGCCGGCACGTAGACTTTGCGGGCCTTGGTCCGTTCGGTGCCCTGGGGCGTGGTCGATTCCTTTTTGACGGTCGCAGTGTCTTCTTGTTTGACTTCGGGATTCATGGTTCTGCTCCGGAGAGAAGAGATGAGAGATCTGTGATTCAGGATGACGGCACCACGGCGAAGCGGCACCGGAATTTACGCGGTCTTTACCACGACTTTTTTCGGCTTCTGCGATTCGGGACGCCCCAGCCGAACACACAGCACACCGCGATCGTAGGTCGCTTCGGTCTTGTGCGAATCGACCTCGAACGGGAGTTGCACCGTACGCTGGAACTGCCCCGCGAAACGTTCGCGGCGGTGGAAGTTCTGCCCCTGCTGGGGGACTTCCGCCGGGCGGTCGCCGCTGATCGTCACTGCGTCGCCGGTCACCGTGATCTCCACGGTCTCGGGATCAATACCCGCCAGTTCCAGCGTCAACAACACCTCATGCTCTTTGACATACAGATTCACCGGCGGGAATTCTCGCGCGCCACCGGTGTTGAAGGCTCGCGCCCCGGTCAACAACCGACTCATCTCGTTCTGCAATTGGCCAATTTCACGCCAGGGATCCCACACGCGTCCGCCAAAACGACTTAACAGATTCATGTTCCGACTCCTCAAAACGGGCCACCCAGGATGTGTTCATGCTGCGGTCGCCAATGACCGCGGATAGACACCCAATTTTGCAAACCGCGTGCCGAATTTGATTCTGTCCGCGGACCTCTCCGCAACTCACCCCGCACGTCGCGAATCCAGCGCTCGACTTTCGAAAATGGCCGCCGCAACAAATTCCGATTTTTTCTGGAGTTGCGTCGCCACCACCTGACGAAACTGCCAGCACTCCCAAGCCCCAGTCCCGCCGACTTACGCTCTGAGCGGGTCCCCCGCAGACGGCCAGGCCAGAGGCCTCCGATCGCCAAATTGACATCTCTACGCCCATTCGGGCCCCCGGCAGGCTGCCAACCCCAGCCAAAACGGCAGCCCGCCCGCGTTTGCCAAATTCCGCCAAATTGGCATGTTGCTGCCTGGCAAGGATTTCCGATTGTTTCTGAGGCGCAAACTTTGCGGCCACTACCATCAATTCCCGGCTCATGGCCGACAGAATCGTTTCATCCGGAACACGAACGAACCCGATGCTTACGAAGAACTGCATGGCCGCTTTCGCGGCGGATCGACAGGAATACATAAAGAAAGTTGCTGGGATGAGCGCTCGCTTTGCTGGCTCGCAGCGGGTCGGAGATCGTCGGCGTCGTCGCTTGGCTGTCGAAGCCGAGGGAACGACCGCCGAAGACGCGCCCCGCCACGCCTTGCCTGCGCCCGCCGGAGTGAAGCGAATGCTGGACATGCCAAACACATCCGCCCCTTGCCAGGTCACCGAAAACAGCTCAAACCCACCAGAACTCCCAATCAACCAGGTTGTTCCGTTAGAACGCTGGAAGTATTCCATCGCCGGGGTCGCCGTACTGGCGGTCAACGGTTCGCTGGTCGCGTTGGGCCAACTCTCTCGCAAGCTGGCCGCCTGGGCCGGCCCCCAGTTCGCTGAGTTGTTCGCCCCCGCCAGCGGACCGGCGACCAAATGGTTCTCCGGAATTCTGGTCGGACTCGCGGCCCAATTATCACTGCTGATCTGGTGGGGCCGTTCCCGCAGCACGAAAGATTTCGACGGGCGATACTGGCTCTGGACCCAGACGGCGATCGCCTGGTTCCTGTTAAGCGGTTGCCTGGCTCTGAACGGAGGCCAGGTCGCCGCCGACGTATTGAAAACCATTCAGCCCACAATCCCCACAACGTGGCTGCCTCTGGCCTGGATCGTCCCTGCGCTCGTGGCCGGCCTGTTCGTTGAACGCGGCCTCCGCCGTGAAATGCGGGGCTGTCGGGCCAGCCGAGTCCTGATGATCGGAGCCTGGTTGTCGTATCTCGCCACGGCCGCGATCGACTTGGGAGCGGCCGCTTCGATCAGTCCCCGGGCCCAACTGCAACTGCAGCAGATCGCGTTGCTCACAGGGCATGCCGCACTGTTCTTCAGCATGTGGGTCCATGCCCGGCACGTGTTCCATGTGTCGCCCGACCCGGTCGTGATCCCGGTACGGACCTGGAAGATCCCGCGCCCGCAGTTGCGGCTGCCCAGAATCTGGCCGTTCGTTCGCCGAACGTCCGCCGTGGCCGTGCTCGGTGCCGCCACTCCCGAAACCGAAGCGACCTTCGAGATTCCCAAAAGCCGTCAGGCCAAGCGCCGCGAAACGTCGCAGCGCGAACCGAGCCTGCCGGAAGCTCCCGCGGCTGAAACGCCGGTCAAATCGACACCAACCCCGATACCTGCGGCTCCCGCCGAGATCGACGAACTGGCCGAGTTGGAACGCATGGCCGACGAAGACGCCCAGCATGCCGCCGACCAAGCTGCCCACACAGCGCCGGCCGCTGAGTCGATTGTGCCCAAATCGCATTTCCGGATCGATTCACGTCACGAACCCATGGAACTCGAAGACGTTTCGCAGGCTCAGCACGAAGCGTCTCAAAAATCGTCCGACAACTCTGACTACGAGGGTGAAGACGACGACGACTCGTCCGGTCGCGCTGATCTGAAGGGCTTAAGCAAGAAGCAGCGCCGTCGGCTGATTCAGGAACAACGCGCCCGAGAACGCGCGAACCGCGGTCAATAACCAGACCCGCAGTCAAACTCGGCAGTCAAACTCGCCAGTCAGCGACTTTCCCTCGCGCGCCCGCGGCAGTAGAATCCCGATCGTGAATTACTCACGGTACGAGAAGGATCTGCCATGACTGGCCCCAGAGGAACGACCGCCATCAACGACTTGGTCTGTTTGACCATCTTTGCGGTCGCGGCTATCGCCGTTGCCGGGTTGGGCCGTTCGGGATCTCTCGGCGGAGCCTGCCTGACCGCCGCCGCACTCGGCGGATTCGTCACAACAGGCTGGCTGTTCCGCTCGCGGTAGCCGGCAATCGGTCCTCGGTGCGCCCGCCCGCGATACAGCCGGGATTCACAACGGCCTACACCAATTCGCGAATCGGTCTGCCGTTGTTGATCATCGTCGTCGGCCGGCCGGCCAGATCGTAGTACTGCAGATCGAGGTCGATCCCCAGCACATTGAAGATCGTGGCCATCAGATCCTGCGGTCCAATTGGTGTCGATTTGGGGACTTCCACTTTCGGACTCGACTCCCCGACAATCTGCCCGTTTTTCAAGCCGCCGTGCGCAAACGCCAGTGTTGAGAGCGGAGCCCAGTGGTCGCGGCCCGCACTCGGATTGACCCGTGGCGTGCGCCCGAATTCGCCCGAAATCACCAGCAGAATGTTCTTGTCCAGCCCGCGCTGGGCGACGTCATCAACAAATGCCGCGACCGCGTGATCGATCAGCGGACACAGCGAATTGAGTCCCTGCACAATGTTGCCGTGCATGTCCCAGCCGCCGTGATGAATCGTGACAAAACCGCATCCCGTTTCACACAACCGTCGCGACAACAGCAACTGTTCGCCCAATCCCGGTCCATACTTGGCCCGCACGCGCGGGTCTTCGCGATTGAGATCGAAGGCATCTTTCGACCGGCCCAACACCAGGTCAAACGCCTGGCCTTCGAACGAATCCAGCCCCCGCATCATCCCCGAGCGGTCCGCCGTGCGGTTGATCCGATCCAGCCCCTTCAGCAAACTGCGACGATCGTCGACACGATCCACGGTGACCTGCATTTTCAGGTTCTGATTGGCTTCACCCCCGGCATCAAACGGACCATTCGAGGTCCCCAGAAACGCGGCCCCGTCGCCGTAGATGCCGTTCATCCGCACATACGTCGGCATGCCGGTCTGCGCATGGCTGGGTCCGCGAAATCGCGAGAGCACCGAGCCAAACGACGGCTTGATGGGTGGCATATTCGAGTCAGCCGGAGGGTAATCATACCCTGTCATCACATAGTGCGTTCCCCCGCCATGGCCGCTGTTCGTGTGCGCAAATGAGCGAATGAAGCTGAAATGATTCGACAACTGGGCGATCTGCGGAAACAGTCCGCCAATCGTTTCGCCCGGAATGCGGGTGCTGACCTCACCCACGGTCGACCGGTATTCCACCGGGGCCGTCATTTTCGGATCGAACGTTTCCACATGGGTCGGGCCACCCCCCAGCCACAGCCACACGACCGACGTATCTTTCACCGTACGCTGCGAGTCACCCGCCTGAGCGCGGGCCCGCAACAACTCGGGCAACGCCAGACCACCCAACCCCAGCGTGCCCACTTTCAGAAAATCCCGCCGGGATGCCCCTTCGCAGTTGCGACTGGTCTTCGTTCCACAGATGTCCAGCATGACACCAACTCCTGAGCGTGAAGTAGCGTTCGGTAATCCGGAAAATGCCTTCAGGAAATCCCCGATCACACGCCTGTCTCGGCTCTGATCAGACACCGCCTGAATACATCAAAGTATGTTGAACTGTTCGAATACTACCCCTGAAGGTCCGAAATCGTCAAGGTCGGCTGCCGGCCGACGGCCCCGCGGCCCCGCGAGGAGTCCCGGCGGGTTCACTCGGCGGTGAACTGAAACGCATACAGCTTGGCCCGTTTCAAGGTGATCTGTACACGAATCGGCTGCCCCGCCAGTCGCGACACGTCGCTGCGCCCCTTCCAGTACACCCGCTGGTCAATGAAATTGCCCCCGATCTCCTCGCAATCCGCCCGCGTAAATCCCGGAATCGGCCGCCCTTCCGCATCCTGCAGTTCCACGAATGCCGTCCCCATCGCCCCGGTATCAATATTGAGCCGCAGGGCCTGCCCCCGGAACTGCAACACCGGCGTCCTGAGCCACCCACCGCGCTGGTCGGCGTCCGCCGACACGAACCCATCGAGTCGCTGCCGCACGATCCCCACCCCCCCAACCTGTTTGGCCGAGTCGTCATACTCAGGTCGGAGCACAACCGAATCGTGCAGGCGGCCAGACGAGTTGTAGTACTGGTACAGCGCATTCCCCCGACGGACGATCCCCGGGCCCATCACCGCGTACCAGCGGTCCCATTCGTCGGGAAGCCCCATCGGAATGTAAGGGTCACGGCCGGGACGGTCCCAACGCACGCCATCCCGGCTGACGGCGAGTTGCACTTCCAGCATGCCAAAATCTTCCCACTGCCCCGGCACGCGCGGCCGAATGAAGGGATTGCGATCCGGCGAAAAGTGCCGGAACTGGGCCGTCAACATCAAATGCACATCGGCGGCCCATGGATAAATCGTCGCCGCGTTGTAGTAGATGTCCGAATGCGGATCATCCTGCTCATCGGGCGACAGCACGACCTGAATGTTGTCGAGACTGGGGAAGATTCTGTCGCGTTCAGTCTGGTGATACGGCCAGGGTTTCAGCACATCCTCGGTTTCGATTCGCCCGATGCGCCTTTGGCGTTCAGTGTCGTAGTCGAAGGCCCGGGTGTAGATGACATATTTCTGACGGCGGTCATCCCATTGCACAATCGTCGGGTTGTCGGTGAAGAACGGAAACACCCGCCCCGCCGACTCGAACTGCAAACCGTCGGCTGAGTAACTCGCATACACCCCGTCGGTCGCCGGGTCAAATTTCGGCGAGAGCCGTTGCAGAAACAATTTGTAACGGCGTTTGGGATCGGGATCATGCGGATCCAGAAATATCGTGCTGAAGGTACCGCCACCAATGCGTTGGCCGGTCCGTTGAAATTTCAGCCCGTCGGTACTTTCCAGAATCTCGACCCCTTCGTGCCCCAGGTACAGTCGCACACGCCCGTCGACGTCGAGCACTCGGCTCACGTGCCCCTGAATCGGCTTCCCGTCCGCATCCGTCATCAATCCCAGCTTTTGTGCCGGATTCATCCGCAGTTCAACACGCTCACTCTCGGCAATAAACCGTCGGTCGATGAATAATTGTTTCTGATCCGCCACATCCACGGGCAGACCGGCCAGAACCAGACAACTCTGCCAGAGCCACAGCGACAGCCAAGACATGGGTGGGTGTCCTTCCGTTTCCTTTGGAATGTTAACCGGTCCAGCCACCTGAACCACAGCGGCGCGCTTACGTGCGACAGCACATCGGTCCCCGTCGCGTCTGCACCAGATACCTCCCCCACACACCGCGTCACGCCGTTCAGTCGTGCGGTTTGAGCTTCGCGACCACGTCGCCGGGAGACACCGTCGCGTCGAGCGCCACACACTGTTGAATCACAGTACCGGCGGCGGGTGCGGGAATATCACAGGTGATTCCGGTGATCATCACCTCCAGCAACGGCTCTCCGGCTTCCACGAGATCCCCCGGTTCCACATACCACGCCGAAAGACGCATCGGCTCATCGGCCGTCCCCAGATCGGGCAAGACGACCGGTACATACGTCGGCGGCGTGCTGGAACACAGTCCCATGCGGGAATCACTCTCTGTAGTCAACTCTCGACAACGCGCTCTGCCGCCAGGACGAGACCAATACCACCGTCGTCCCCTACAGGCAGAAGCTTAATGCGTTTTCACCACATGCTCGGCCATCTCGCCGGCATGATAACTCGACCGCACAAAAGGTCCGCTCGCCACGAGCGAGAACCCCATCTGGCGCGCCAGGTCACCCAGCTTGTCGAATTCCTCGGGTGGCACAAACCGCTCGACCGGCAGGTGGGCCAGCGAAGGCTGCAGGTACTGCCCTAGTGTCAGGATATCGCAACCGACATCCCGCAGGTCGGCCAGCACCTCCATCAGTTCCTCGACCGTTTCTCCCAGGCCCAGCATCAACCCGCTCTTGGTCGTCATCTGCGGCGCACTCTCCTTCACCTGTTTCAGCAGGTCCAGTGTCCGCCGGTAATTGGCATTGCGCCGGACGCGATGATACAACCGCGGTACCGTCTCGGTATTGTGATTGAACACGTCGGGTCGAGCCTCGATCACCCGCTCGATCGCCGCCCGGTTCCCCAGAAAATCGGGCGTTAACACTTCAACCTGGGCCCCCGTGCGCTCCCGCACGGCCAGCACCGACCGATAGAAATGATCGGCACCGCCATCGGGCAGATCGTCGCGCGTCACCGAAGTGATCACGACGTACTTCAAGCCCAGCCGTTCTGCCGCCTCGGCTACCCGTTCGGGTTCGTCAGCTTCCAGGACTTCTGTCTTCCCTTTCGGGACCGAACAAAATCCACAAGGCCGGGTGCAGACGTTCCCCAGAATCATGAAAGTCGCCGTGCGCTGCGACCAGCACTCTGTCCGGTTCGGGCACTTGGCACTTTCGCAGACGGTCTCCAGGCGCAGGTCACGGATGACGTTGCCGGTGAACATCATGTCCGGCTGGGGCATCGGACGCTTCAGCCAGGGGGGCAGGCGCCGACGGGGAGGTTCCGCCGCAGGAGCATCCGGTGGGGTCACAATTTCAAGCATAAGCCACGACTCGTTTCGTACGTTTCAACAGCGGATGGCCCGTATAAATATGGTAGCGACTGTAGTTCAATTCCTCGGTCAGGTGGCGGATCAGCGATTCGCGAACGGTGGACATGGCCACCGCATGTCCCCGCTCATGCGTCAACGAACTGCTGCGCCCCGTCGCTGCGCGCACCAGATGCAGGGCATCCATCCGCGGGTTGACGTTCACAAATAATCCGTGGGAACTGATCCCCGAACGCACGGCGACCCCGATCTGGGCCACCTGCCCCGTCCGGCAGAACACCCCCGCCGACCCCGGATTCTGCCACGCGCGAATCGACATCTCGCGGAATGCGGCCAATAACGACTGCTGCAGGCGATCGCGATAGGCGCTCAACCCCCAGCCTCGACGGGCGATTGGCAAGATCGGATACAAGACGAGTTGCCCCGGAACATGAACGAGACTGCCTCCCCCCCGGTTCAGCCAACGCACGGGGATCTGCCGGGCCAGCAGTTCGGCCGACGAACAGCGAATCTCGGCCTGGCTTCCTTCGCGTCCAACACTGATTAACGGGGGATGTTCACAGACCAGCAGGGCCCCCCCGCCATCGTCACGCCCGGCGACTTCGCGCATCAGGCGATCTTGCAGCGTCAGCGCGGCGTCAAAATCGACCAACCCGAGCAGGAACACTTCCAGCGCTCCACTGAGCGGGGCCGTCGAATTGAAGGGGGCGGGGTGCATGCGTCACGGAAGCAGTTCGATCCCGCACTGGCTGGCAACGCTGTCGATCATACGATCTGAACATGTCGAACCCCGCGGGACGTGGTTTTCAATTGATGGCGCAGGCCGAGACCTGCGAAAATCCAGTCTACCACCCGGGTCTACCGGGCTCAATGTTGATACGATACCGACAAGTTCAGGGAATTCTGGCCCATTCCACGCCGGCCTGGTCCCGACACCAGACACAACTACGCCGCCATTACAATCCGGAAATTGCCCGACTTCCGCCCGGCGGGGGCTTCTCGATCCCGATAGTGGCCCGTCCTGCCAACCGCGTCTCGTTCCGCCGAAATTCAACGCACCCGGACAACTCCGCGTCACGATGGTTTTCAGCTCACACATCTTTGTCTTCTATTTCCTGCCGTTGGC
The DNA here is from genome assembly GCA_018242565.1 of Planctomycetota bacterium. Classification (GTDB taxonomy): domain Bacteria; phylum Planctomycetota; class Planctomycetia; order Planctomycetales; family Planctomycetaceae; genus JACQFH01. The sequence goes on from JAFEBR010001128.1 coordinate 27,110, forward strand.
GCTCGTGCTGTATTACCTGGCTCCCCGCCGGGGCCGGCACCTGCTGCTGGTGCTGCTGAGCTGCCTGTTTTATGGCTGGGCCAACCCTCTGTTTGTCCTGCTTTTGTTCGCATCAACCTGTGCCGATTATGCCAGCGGCCTGATCATTTCCGGCCAACGCCCCAGCTTTCAGGGAAATGACAGCGTCGCCCTCTCCCCCGGCGGCCCCCGCACCCGCCTGCAGACCGGGGCCCTGGCCGCCACGGTCGTCCTGAATCTCTCTCTACTGGGGTTCTTCAAATACTTCAATTTTGGCATCGACTCGTACAACGAAATCGTCCGCCAGCTGGGATTTGATCAAGCCGCCTGGCACAACTTTCTGCGAATCACTCTCCCTTTGGGCATCAGTTTCTACACCTTCCATGCCATGAGCTACGCCATCGACGTCTACCGAGGCGAAGCCCGCGCGATTCGCAATTACATCGACTACACCTGTTACGTCGCCATGTTTCCGCAACTGGTCGCCGGCCCCATCATCCGCTTCCAGGATGTCGCCGACCAACTCGCCAACCGCACGTGCACGATCGAAAAGTTCTCGCGGGGCGTCGCCTTCTTCTGCTTTGGCATGGCCAAGAAAGTGCTCCTCGCCAACCCCTGTGGCAAGGTGGCCGACACCGTCTTCCAGGCGGAATCGGTCCACACCCTCGACGCCTGGCTGGGCATCGTGGGCTACGCGTTTCAGATCTATTTCGACTTCAGCGCCTATTCCGATATGGCGATCGGCCTGGGATTAATGCTGGGGTTCGTCTTTGCCAAGAATTTCGATTCCCCCTACCAGGCCACCTCGATCACCGACTTCTGGCGCCGCTGGCACATCTCCCTCTCGACCTGGTTGCGCGACTACCTGTATTTCCCACTGGGTGGCAACCGCCTGGGCCCCCGCCGCACCTACCTCAACCTGGCCACGGTGATGATCCTGGGGGGGCTCTGGCACGGCGCCTCCTGGAACTTTGCCATCTGGGG
>JAFEBR010000112.1 GCA_018242565.1 Planctomycetota bacterium
CACCGGGAGTGCAGATCAGCAGATCGCCATCAATCAGGGGGGATTCACTGTAACCCCAGCCGTCACCTTTGTTGCCTTTGAATTCGGCCTTCAAGTTTTTCCGCCAGGCTTCGGCGCCCGACTGCGCATCGCAGCAGACCAGTTCGCCATGGGGCGTGACGACGTACACGAGATTTCCGTCAACCGTCGGTGTACTGCGCGAACTTTGCCAATCTTTGGGGCCTTCATTCCAGGGAGCCCCGGTTTTTGTTTTCCAGACCGGGTTTCCCGTGCTGCGTTCAAAGCAAATCAGGAATTCATCCTTGGCGTCTCCGGTGGAAGGACCATCGCCCAGGGTATAGATCCGGTCACCGGCGATCGTCAGGCTGGCATAGCCCCGACCCGCCCCCTTGTTTTGCCAAACCAGCTTCGGACCTTCCGCCGGCCAGGAAGTCAGCAAGCCCGTGTCGGGAGACACTCCCGTTCGTGCCAAACCGCGAAACGTTGGCCAGTCTGCCGAAAAGCTCGCGGAGGTCGACAGCACTGCCACAATAATCGCAGCCAGAGTCAGGCCACGATGAACGAACACCTTCATTAACCATCTCCTTGGTAAGGATAACATGAGCGCATCAAAAACTCGGGAATTGGACCCCAAAAATGCCGTTAGTATGGTATCGCCCGAATCGAGATCAGAAAAGCGATCTCCATCCGGCGCCCCACATCAGTGACAGCCGACGATTTCAATCAACAGACCGCAGCCATTGCGGCCCGGCCATCAAAAAAAGCGGCCTGACATCATCGATGCAGGGGCACCGGCAACTGTCGGCAGCAGAGCCTGCCAGCCACGTCTACGGGTCGGCAAAGATGCGTTTCGTTTTCAAATTCGTTACGATGCGGACCGACACATGTCCCGCCAGGCGAATTCACCCCGCGGGACGGCAGCCTTCCGACTGAACTACTGAGGAGTATCGATGAAAGATTTCGTTCCCATTGTATTTGCCCTGCTGACGGGCCTTTTCTGGGGGACCTATGGTCCTGTGCTGGCCGAGTCACGCACCTTTTTGAAGAGCCCCTTCAAACCCTATGTCGCGATCGGAATCGCGTATTTGATCTGGGGCATTGGCGGCGGTATCGCCGGCATGTTGTATAAGAACGACAAATTTGAAGGGTTCACCGGACCGGGCATGCTCTGGGGTCTGGCCGCCGGTACGCTGGGCGCCTGGGGCGCACTGACTTTGACGCTGGCCATGTTCAACGGCGGTAAGCCGTACGTGGTGATGCCGATCGTGTTCGGCAGCGCCGTGACGGTCGCCGCCCTCGTCGGCGTCTGGCAGACCGCTGGAAAAACATCGGTCAATCCCATGCTGTGGGTGGGCATTCTGGGGATCGTGGTCTGCGCGGCCATCGTGGCGTACAACACGCCGCATGTGGCGCCACACGCCAAGCCCGCCGAAGCACCGGCGGCCACCACGGGCTCACCTGGCCCCTCGTAACCCGTCTTTGTTCATCGCGGCATCGGGTCAGATTCATTGACCCGATGCCCACACGGCATGTGTGAGACTCACACTGCCCCGACCGCGAGGTGCCGCCCGAAGTCGGCACAGAACCCCATCGCCTGCGGCCAGCAGGCGCTTTATTCGGGCTTCCCGGTGTCGCGCTGCGCCTGTCGCTCGACCTTCCACTCGATCTTGGCGGTCTTCCGCATTTCAGCCAGAGTCTGTTTCCAGATCTCCTGCGAGAGATCAGTCAGCACGATGTCGCGCACATCTTCGAGGCTGAGATCGCCAGGATGCCGATCGGTCACCAGGCAGAGTTCCATGCCATACGGAGATTGAAAGGGCTCGCTGATCTCCCCGACCTCCAGTTTGAAGGCCTCCCGCGAGAACTTCGCCGGCATCTTCCCCAGAAACGGAAATTCACCCACATCACCCCCCTGATCTTTGCTGGGGGCCTGCGAATGTTCGCGCGCCGCCTGGGCGAATGTCAGTTTCTTACTGACGATGTCGGCTCGCAGTTTCTCCAGTTTCTGCTCGGCGGCCTTCCAGTCGGCTTCATCGGGTGACTCGGGCTTGATCAGGATGCGGCTGGCCCGCACCTGCGTACCGTCGTACTCGCTGCGATGCTTTTCAAAGAACTCTTTGAGGCGTTCGGGCGTGATCGTGCGATCGATATGGTGCTGCCAGGCAATGGGCAACGCAAACTCGTCGCGTAACGTCTGCGGTGTGTAGCCGAGTTCAGCCAGGACTTTATCGGGATCGGAACCGCGCTGCCGGGCGGCTTCGCGAATCCGATTGACCTGCTCATCAAGTTCTTTTTTCGAAGCTTTCGTATCCCGCGAATCGAGGAACTGCTGAATCAGGCGGGAATCGATGAGCTGATCGATGAACCGGTCCCGCTCGGCGGCCCGCTTTTCTTCCGAAACACGGCGGGTTGTGAGGAATCGATCGAGGTCCGTCTCGGTGATTTTCTTGCCGTTCACGAGCACGAGAACCGCCTCGCGAGACGGACTGCCCCCGCTCTTGGCCCCAGCCCCTTTTTTCTCGGTCTGCGCGAAGGCCGCAGTGCCTGACGACAGCAGTAACACGGCAATCCACGCCGCTCGGGCGGTCTGTCCCTGACGCATCATGGCGAATTGATACTCCCTGACTTCGATTTCACGTTCGGAATGACGCCTCGGATTATAGGCGTTATCTGGAAATTCAGGAAATAGGCGATTTTCAGGCGGAATCCAGCCTCGGTCGGTGGCCCGCACCGGGCCTGCCTGACGGCAAACTGGCGTTTTCCCGGAATTCAAACGCAATCGCTCAAGTTTTTGATTTCCCCCACAATCTTAAGCGAATGATTGTTCCTGCCTGCACGACCGGCTGAGAAGCGTACGGTGACAGGGCTTGTGACGGAAATACGGGGCGCGAACGAGCTGTATTTTTTTGACCCCGGGAATTTC
>JAFEBR010001129.1 GCA_018242565.1 Planctomycetota bacterium
CCACCAAAGAATTTTCGGATTACCTTCGAATCCTAGCCCGGTAGTTCATGTCACCTCGAACCTGGTTCTAGGTTTTTTTGTGTCGATCGAAAGCCAAACGACGCCCTAGGCCATCACGCCGCATCGATGGAACTGGCTGCTCTGGTCCGCGTTCCGACGGCAGAACTGCGGATCCCGGCGTTCGCAGTTGCTTTCCGCTCGGCAGGCCCGCCGTGATCCGTTCGACGTCAGCCATCGCGGCATTCCTCGCTTCGAAACGCTCCGCGTACGTGAGGCCGCATTCCTAGTGGCGGCTTTGCTGGCACCCTTTCAGGGTGCTGTGGCAATTGTTGTTCGGTGTACCGGTGGTGTCGTCCGCTGGGGCGGACTCAACCACCGGCTAATTTCTGGGGACCCCTTCGGGGTAAGTGCCGGCGGATGTCGATCTGGAAGTCGGTGAGCTGGAAGGGCGCGAGTTCGCAGTGAGTCGTCTGGCAGAGAATGCGCTGGGTTAGAGTGCGCCGGATTAGCAGTCAGGTGATTGAATCGCGAAGCGGCTCTGTTGCCGGATCGCTGAAGGAGCGACATGCGGGTGGGTGGGCAGGCCGACCTGTAGCGAACCGCGCGACCTTTGAAAGTCGCAATTTGCTGGGGATATCGGGTGCCGCATTTGCGCAATTGCCCGCGGATATTGGCAGGCCTTCTTCAAAATCTTACCGTATTCTGCAGCGGTGTCCGTCAATGTTCTAATGGCCCTTAGTGACGGTCGGCCACTGGCGCCCGGCGAAATTTCGCCGGGTATCGACCGTCACTCGGCCTGCACCCGCGTCAGAAACAGCGATTCGCTGTCGAACCAGACTTGGCCATGTTTGGCTCGCAGCTCAAGAATGAACTCGACCATCCGCGTATCTTCTTCAATTGTGAACTCGAAATCGACAGGCATCCAGTTCGCCGTGCCCCGGCGGACGTTGTCCCGCGTCATGCCCGAAATGCGAATTCCGGCCCCAAAGGGCTGGCCTTTTTCCTCGACGGCGGCCACCCGCTCGGTTTTCATCTTGGCATGCAGCAGATAGGTCCCTTTGCCCAGCAGGGTCTTACAACGCCACGACGCGTTGCAGCGCCCTTTCGCCGTAAACCGAATCGAATAGGCCTTGGGGACTTTTTTCATGTCAACGACCTCCAGCTTGGCATCCGGCGACTCGGTGACCGGATTCCAGTCGGACAGCGCCAGACGCCCCGCATCGTCGAAGCTGCGCGGGCGCGGATCTTCCTGCGACTGCTGGGCGATCAGTCCTTCGGCACGTGCCACGAGCCGGGCCTTCAATTGGCGGACACGATCATCGTGGGCCTGCGCGACCTGGGGACCCATGGCATTCAGCACCGGGCGGATCCGCGCGTGGATCGTATCGACCCGCTGCAGGATGCCATCGGCCGGGGAAAACAGGGCGAGCAGTTCCCCCACCCGCTCGCGGTACCGTGCCCGCCAGGTGCCGTTCTGCATGACCGTCGAGCCCATGATGGACGATGGCAGATTGATGACCGAGGCGTTGGGGTCGCCAAAAAGCTGGTCGGTGCCATGCGGCAGAAAGTTGGCCTGGCCGGTGCGCGCGTCGAAGAACAATCGATAGTTGTTGTGATTGAGCGTATAGCCATCCCAGTGGCCGATCATCATTTCCATGGCCATGAAGGAAATGAAGCGTTCGATATCCAGCAATTGCTCCAGCCGTTTCCAGCGAGCCGAGACATCCTGCTCGCGACACGCACCGAGCAGGTCTTTCAAATCGGCCCGGTCATCTTTGTTTTCGCCCACTTCCTTCTGCAGATCGACATCGATGTCCTGGACGAAGCCCCCTTCATAGAGGCTTCCTTTGGAGTGGCCAAAATGGCGTTTCAAAAACGACTTGTCGAATGAAGATTTGAGCACGTAAAAGCCCAGGTCGCGGTCATTGAGCCAGACTCGGGCGTGCGTGACCCGGGTGGCAGGCACGCCCGCCTCGCGGAATAATTCTTCGGCCAGCCATTCGTTGATGTACGTGTCGTCCTGGACTGAGTTGTTCAGGTGGAACTTGCTGAGCCCGTGAAAGGTCTGGTCTTTCTGGTATTTATCGACGTTGATCGTCAGGGCCGGGCGGTCATCGACGGGGCGATAGCTGCCGGCGCTCCCCTTCAGCTTGAGCGCCACGTTCTCATATTTCTTGCCCCCATTTTCGACGATGGAGGCGTGCACATACGGGCGCGGGTCGCCAATGACAAAGGTGGCCGGCCCTTTGCGCAGCGTCTCGAGTTCGGCGGGTTCGATGGTGATCCGCAGTTCCGGGATGAGGCCCTTGGTGAAAAACTCGTCGCTGGCACTCAGGGCGGCCGGTGTGGCGACACCGCCGTTGTCGGAACGCTCGTCCGCCGCCGACGGAGAATTGCTGCCCGGGGCGCCCGCATTGGAGTTGCCGGTTGAGTTGGGCGCGGTGGAGATGGGGCTGGCCGTCTGGCTGCCCGTGGGAGAACTGTTTGAGGCGAAATTGGGGGGCGTCTCGCTGGTCGCTTCGGCGGATGTCGCCGATGTGGCGCGGCTCAAGACATAGTGCAAACCGAACGCCAGCAGGATGCAGCCGGCGCCGATGGCAATCGGCAACACGGGGAGTCGAAACCCGGACGACTGCTTGCCACGTTTCTTGCGTTGTTTCGGAGGCAATCCTGCCATGAGTTCCTCGACCAAACAGATTCCACCGCGATCCCGCTCGCGGGCGCACGAGGTCGCAGCATCCCAGGGTTGGTGACAGACACCCAGACCGGGATCATCCGGGGCCAGGTGCCTTGTCCCCAGGCGAAGCCGACCGGGTCTGAGCGCCTGCTCCGCCAGCAAGCCACACACACGCACCGCACGAACGGGGGTTACAACCTCCGGCCCGGCACGTTAGCAAATCAGGCCGGGGAATGCACGGGTTCCGAGGGCCGTTCGCAACCTGTGCCGTCTTGACCCCGCGGCCCGCTGTGGTGCAAGAGTTCCGAGACGGCTGGTGTGGTGCACAGACGCCAACGTGATACGATTCAGGTTCTAAACGCTCAGCGGTCGGCGCGGGTGAGATACAGCGACTCGGCGTCGAACCAGGCCTGCCCTTTTCGGGCCCGGGCCTCAAGGATCAACTCGACCATCCGCAGTTCTTCGGCGACGGTGAATTCCAGTTCCAGCGGGGTCCAGTTCGCAGTTCCTTTGCGGAAATTCGTGGGGGCGGTCCCTGCCAGGCGGATGCCGGCCCCGGTGGCCACACCTTTTTCCTCGGGGGCGGTCAATTTTTCCACCTTCACTTTGGCATGGAGCACGTAGGTTCCCCGGGCGAGCAGCGTTTTGCAGCGCCACGACGCGGTGCATGTCTCTTTCGAGGCACAGGTGATCGAATAGGCCCGCGGCACCTTATTCAAGCTGACGAGCTGCAGCACAGTGCCCGGCGACTCGGGGGCCCAGGCCCAGGTGTCGAGCGCGAGCCGTCCTGATTCGTCGAATGGCTCGGGGCGCGGATCGGGTTCCTCGACCGCGGTTTCGAGAAACTCGGCCCGCTCTTCAATGCGCTCTCTGAGTTGTTTGAAGCGTGCCGACTGGACGGAGGCCACGGTGTCTCCCAGCGAACGCAGCGCCAACTGCACGCGCGTCTGGAGCTTATCGACCCGCACCAGCAGGGCATCGGCCGGCGAGAATAGAGGCAGAAGTTCTTTGGTCCGTTCGCGGAATCTGGCTCGCCATTGCGGATTCTGCATCACGGCCGAGGCGACGATCGCGGAAGGCCAATCAACAATCGGATCTTCGGTTTCTACGAAGAGGCGATCGGCACCGTCGGGCAGGAAGCGGGCCTTGCGGCTGTCGGAATCGAAAAATATGCGGTAGTCGTTGTGACTGACCGTGTAGCCATAGCGATGTCCCAGCATCAGTTCCATGGCCATGAACGACAAAAATTGCTCGACATCGAGCAGCGCTTCGAGGCGTTGCCAGCGGGTGTTGGGATCAGATTCGCGACAGGCCTGCAGCAGGGCGTTCAGATCGGACCGATTGTCGCGGGTCCGGCCGAGTTCCTGTTCCAGCGGAGCATCAATATCGCGGACAAACCCCCCGGCGTAGAGGTTGCCTGTGCCATGGCCGAAGTTGCGAGCGAGAAATGCTTCATCGACGCCGGCCTTCAGCACGTACAGCCCCAGGTCGCGGTTATTCAGCCAGACGTGAGCATGGGTGACACGCGGCGCGGGGACTTTTGCGGCACGAAACAGTTCTGACGCCAGGCACTCGTTGATCAGCGTTTCGTCCTGCACGGAATTCGACAGGTGAAACCGGGTGAACCCATGAAAGTTCAGCTTCTTCTGAAATTGATCCATCTGGATCGTCAGGCAGGGGCGATCGTTGACCGGACGAAAACTCCCCGGGCCGCCATCCAGCTTCAGGGCGATGTTCTCGTACCGCTTCGATTTCCCTTCGAGAAGCCCGGCATGCACAAAGGTCAGCGGTTCGCCATTCGCGAGTTGAGCGGGGGCGCTGATCAGCGTGGCAAGGTCGGGATCGGTGACAAACAGCCGCAACTCGGGAACGCCTGCCTTGGTGAAAAACTCTTCGCGTGGATCTCCGCCAGTGGAATCGGTCGATTCTTCTTCGTCGTCTGCGGGAGGAGTCGTGGCACTGCCGCCGCGTCCCTGCAAAATAGGCTTGCCCGAATTGCTGGCGACTGAGGGATTTGACTGTTTGCCCCGCCCGCCACCGGGGCGTGCGTCGTCACTGGCGCCGGTCGTACCTGACCCGGTTTTCGATGAACCGGCCTTGGCCCCGGCAGTTTTCGCTGAACCCGTCGGGGCCGCAGTGCCGTTGGCTGAGGGGGTGGCAGAACTATCGGCCGAGTTGGCCTGGTTGCGGCTGGCCGAATTCGAGGCCAGTTTTCCGCCGGTGCTGTCAGCCGCTCGGCCGGACGCCTTGTCGTTGGCTTTGGGATCGGTGGCTGCGGTGGAGGGTGTGGCTGTGATCTGTGGCGTACTGGGGGCCGTAAAGTTGGGCGTCGCGTCGACCGTGGGTTGGTCGGAATGAGGTGACGTGGCCTGGGTGTAGATGAAGTGCAGCCCAAACAGCAACAGAATGGCACCGGCACCGATGACGATCATCACGGGCACGGGCATCTGAAAACCGTCTCCGCCGCGGTTTCTTCGGGTTCTGGGAGGCAATTCCGCCATGGTGACCTCAATCCGCAGTGTGTGTGTCGTTCATGTTTGCACGGACTCTGTCGCCCTCGACACAGGTGCTCCTCCACGTTGACCGGTGCTGAAGGGGCTCCCGGGCGGCGGGCCACCGACCCCAGGCGAACACGACCTCTGCTCTGGCTCCGAGAGGACTTGGTAGTATGATCAAAATGACCCTTATCGAACGCAAACAAACGAAAAAGAGTTTATCACCTGTGCGGGCAAATTGCACGCATTGCATTCCCCGTGGCGAAGCCGAAGCTGCGGCAGCAGGCGATCAGTTGCTGATTCGCGCGTCGCGCGCTGGCGTGCAAAACGACGGGAGGGCGCGAGATTCAAGCGGAGAGCCGGCTGTGGGTGGCCTGCCGATGTGGAGTTGTGGCCTGTGCCGGGGCGATGTTGTGGCCGTGTGGGTACAGCGAGCACGGTCCAGGCCTGGCGACGGGTGTTTCAGCAGCGTTTTCGCTTCGCGAAAGAGGACCTGGGCGATCAGCAGGTCGTGGTCGCGTTTTCCGGGGGCGGCGTGCAGGCGGTCGATGACTTGCTGGACTTCCATGAGAGTCTGTCAGGTGGATTCTGGGTGTTCCCGTTCATGCTAAGCCCGAGTGCGAAAGCTCCGATTCGCGGCGTAACTCACCCCATTCGTAGATATTCTTTGGATTTCGCCACGAACTTGACAGCCGACTCGGCATCACCGCCCCGGAAGGCGCCACAGGACGCGGGGCGACAATCGCTGCGATACAGCCAGTCGGTCCCGGTTCAATTTTCCATGAATTGAGTGAGCCGTTTGCCAGGGAGATTCCCGAGATCCCAATCACGGGAACAGGCCCAATCGTTGCCATTGAACTCTCGCCGATTTTTGAACTGAGCTATTCATTCGTAATAGTTCCACAGTACCTCTTCCAATCGAAGTCCGTCCCTCAATCGCACCTGACTGGGAATCAAAACTGAAGTGCTCTTCCCACGCGTCGCTTCGGGGGTGAAAGACAGGGACGCGATCGTCTGTTTGCGGATCGATGGCAACGAGGAAGTTGCTTTTATGCAGATTGCACGCACGGCAGGCTAAGGCGAGATTTTCAGCGTCACTGGTGCCTCCGCGATTGGGGGGAACAATGTGTTCCACTTCGAAGGGGAAATTGAAGATCGCCTCGGGAGCCCGACAGTCCTTGCAATGGTGTCAGGCTCGTTCCGCGACTTCCGGATAGCGAGGATTCATCGGCCCAGTTCATCCAAGAGTCTCGTGGCACGCTCGGTCGCGCCTCGAACCTCTAGCTCGACGAGTTGGTCAAGCTCGATTTGCAGCACTTCCGGGAACGTGGTACCGGAATCTCTGGCAGCGCGCCACAGAGTCATGAGTTCTTCGACGCGTCGCTGGTCTCGACTGGTGAAGTGGCGGTCAGGCTGCCGATGCTGAACGACGACAAGCGTTTCAGATTCGTCCTGCGGAAGTTGTGAAGCGAGACCGTCCAAAGCTTGTCCCGCAGTCGTACCTTCTGAGTGAAGCCGGCCCGCAACGGCCCGATAGCCGACGCGGCCCAGTTCGTCGGAAACCGGTAGAATTGCAACTGTAGTCATCGTAGGCGCTCCCGTTGATTTCTATCGCATTTCGCATTCATTCTCTCACTGATCGAAGGGTTTGTCCAGATGACACCTGAGGCGAACGTCGCACGCGGACTGCCTTTCCGTAGCCGTTTTTCGCCGAAAGATGAAGTTGGTGGGGCAGGCATAAATGACTGCCAATTGAGCACGCTACCGTGACTTCGGGCCGCTGATGAGCGCCTCGGCTTCGCGAAACAGGATCTGCGCGATCAGCAGGTCGTGGTCGCGTTTTCCGGGATCGACGTGCAGGTTCTGGATCGCTTGCTCGGCGAGCTTCAGGGGTTGCCAGGCATCGTCGAGGTGCTCCAGTCGATTATGCGCCAGGGCGAGGACGGAGAGGTTGATCGCGTGGGCCAAGTCAGCCGGTTGATGTGCCACGGATTTCGCCACGATCTTTAAGCCCGACGATGGGTCTGTTCATTCTGGCGACAATGCAATTTCTGCGTGGTCGGCCCGGCATCTGCTTTCCAGACTGTGACCGGCGTATCGCGGTCTGGCTGCCCGTGGGAATTGAGCACCCGTTCCAGCGGCCGTCGCCGTGCGACATCCTCGCCGTACGATCGATCGCGAAAGATTCCTCGATCAGCGGTCCATGCCCGAGGCTTGGCCGCTTCCGATCGTGAATCGAGACGTGGATTTGGTTCAGACATGCATTGGTCCGGTCACTTCGATTCGGGCTCGCGTTATCGCTCTTCGGCTGATTTCCAGAATTGGGCTGTCGGCACGTCGTTGATCAATGCCAAGGTCGGGATTTGTTTCAGGATCTGGGCATCACGCTGCGTATCAATACTGCGGAATTCGAACTTCTGCAGCGGCATGGTGCGGAGTGGCGACAGATCGGTGACGAGGCGCCCGGCCCGCAAGTATTCCAGCGGTAAGCCGGACACAGGCGACAAGTCGGCGACCAGGTCGCCGCAAGTGAGACTCCTCAGCGTCTTCACATTCCGTAGAGGCGTCAGGTCGGCGACTTTCGTCCCGTAGAGGACCAGCAAAGTGATGGGCGATTCTTGCAGCGGTGACAGGTCGGTGACCGGCGCTGCGGTGCAATCGAGTTCCACGAGGGGCATGCCCGCCAGCGGGGTCAGATCGGTGATGTGCGCGCTCAGGCTCAGAATGGTCAGCGCTTTGCCCCGCAGCGCATCCATGTTCGAGACCAACGATTCGTTGAACGTGATGTAGGTCAATGGCATGTCCCGCACCGGTTCCAGGTCGGCCACCCGGGTGTATTCCATTCGCAAGGTCTGCAAGGGCATGCCGCGCAACGGTTCGAGGCTGGCCACCTTGGTGACGGCGAAATTCAGCACGGTCAACGGCATCCCCTGCAAGGGGGTCAAATCGGCAACGTCAGAGTTCAGGCATTCGAAATGGGTCAGCTTCAGCCCCCGCAGCGGGCTCAGGTCTCGCAGTTTGCTCCTTCCCACAGCGCGGATCCGCACCTGGCTCGCGGCCGCCCCGGCCGACTCGTCGGTCTCCACTTGTTGTCCCTCGAAGGCATCGGTGCCCCGACAAATGAGGGTTTTCAACCCCGTCAGCACCCGCAGTGGAGAAATGTCTGTAACCTGGTCCGCTTCAAGTTCGAGTTCCACGACCGAGCCCTCGGATATCCGGGTCCGCAGTTTGCCGTCGAAATTCGGGTTGAGCTTCTGCATCCTTCGGGACACGGCTTTCACCAGTTCGGCCGCGGGCAGGTGGGCGACCGATTGTTCCCATTGGGTGGCATCGGCAGGCGGAACACTCGGCTGACTGGCCGCGGGGGACGCGTCGCCTTGATTCGCCGATTGCGTCTGGTCTGGTTCCAGGCTGACACGCACCGTTTGCCGACCATTTTTGGTGATGTTCACCAGTTCCTGCCGTAGGAACCGGCCCTGTTTCGATGCACGTAATTTATGCTCGCCCGTTTTCAGGCGGACTTCCTGAATGCCGGCCCCCCGGATCGTCAACTCGCCACCGTCGATGGTCACGCGGACGTCGGGGTCTTCCACCTCCACGACCAGCGTCCCCTCCGGCGTAAAGTAACGCAGGACCGTGCCGGCCAGTTGGGTAAAGCCCAGGCTTTCGGACAAGAGGATCGCCAGGAACACCGTCCCCGCGAAGGTCCAGGTCGCCCGTCGGCGCGGTGGCGGGGTGAGCGCAGATTGTGTCGCGGCGGTGACGTTCTCGGGTGGGGAAACGGCCGGTCGCGCCAACTGCAACCGGCCATCGGCCAGCAGCGCTGCCACTTCGGTCGCGGTCTGAAACCGCTCATCGGGATTCTTCGCATGCAATCGACGAACCGCCTCGCAGAGCCACTCTGGTGCGCCGGGTTGCAGTTCCTCGATTGGTCGCGGAGCGGCTTTGATGACCCGCTGGATTACCGAAACCGAGGTGGTTCCCGTGAACGGTGGTTTCCCGGTCAACATCTGGTACAGCACGCTGCCGAAACTGAACAGGTCGGCCCGCTGATCGAACTGACGTCCTGCCGCCTGTTCCGGGGCCATGTACATGGGGGTTCCCGCGATCAGGCCAGCATACGCCTGGTGGGTGTCTTCCGTGGCACACGCCAGGCCAAAGTCGGTGATCTTGACCCGTTCGCGCGAGCCCTGTTCCAGCATGATATTTCCCGGTTTGATGTCGCGGTGGATCAGTCCCCGGGCATGCGCGGCGACCAGTGCGTCGGCGATTTGTGCACCGAAATGCAGAACATCGGCCAGCGGCAAGGCTCCCTGGCTGTCGAGTCGTTGTTGCAGCGACTGCCCCGGGATGTATTCCATCACCAGGTACGGGAGCGGCGCTTCTTCGACCATATGAATTGCGACCACGTTTTCATGACGGATGGCGGCGGCCGCGCGGGCTTCGCGCAGAAATCGCTCGCGGGCGATCGTGGTCAAAGCCAGGTCCGGAGCCAGAATCTTGATGGCCACGACGCGCAGGAGTTTGTCGTCAAAGGCCCGGTAGACCGTGCCAAACGCCCCACATCCCAGTTCCTCCAGAATCTCGTAATGTGCCAGCCGACCCAGGGAATCTTGTCGTTGTGAAGGGGCCAGATGTTTCAGCGGGGATTTGGGGAAGGCCTCGGCACGATCGCAGGCTTCAATTCCCAGGTCGATCGTTTCATTGAGGATGACGGACTTCTCGACGGTTGAACCATTTTCCACCTGCACCGTCGCCAGGGGATTCAGGTGGTCTTCGCTGGCCAACTGCAGCATCACCGGAGTCTGCAGGAATTCCTCGTCAGAGTGATAAGAGGCCAATAGTGTTTCGACCCGCTGTAACAGGGAGGGATTGCCGGCGCAATGCTCGACCAGATAGGCGTGTCGGAGGGCGACATCTTCGATTTCCAGGGCACAGACAAATAACTCGCGTTCGGTCATGGCTTGGCTTCGGTGATTCCTCGTTGCGTCCGACGACACCATTCAATGCGAGATTTTTGTCGGAATCACGCCAAATATTTTACGGTTTCTTGTCGTCCTCCGCTGTTTCGGCCATTTCGCAACGCAGCCAGGCACGGGCAAAAGCCCACAACCGGTCGGCCGTTCGTGCAGAAATTCCCAGCGCCGCGGCCGCCTCGGGGTTGGAAAAACCGGCAAAATACCGCAGATGCACCAGTTCCAGGGCTTGCGGATCGACCACTTTCAGCCGATCGAGCGCCGCATCCAGGGCAACCAGGTCTTCACGGATGACCGGGCTGGCAATCACCGAATCGGTCAATTCCTGGCGGGCCAGTTCGCCGCCCCGCTTTGTCTGTTTCTTGCGACGGGCGCTGTCCACCAGAATCCGGCGCATGGCTTCAGCGGCCGCCGCGAAAAAGTGACCTCTGCCGTCCCAATGCGTCGGATCATCGTCGATTTTTGTGTCGGACGCGGCCATCAAGCGCAGATAGGCTTCATGGACGAGAGCCGTGGCCTGCAGCGTTTGGCCCGGCGATTCCTGCTTCAGCTTCGCGGCCGCCAGCTTTCGCAATTCGTCGTAAACCAAAGGCAACAACTCGGCAGCCGCCTCTGGATCTCCCGACTCAATTTGCGACAGGATGCGAGTGACGTCCGGCATCTCAGGAATCTGGAAAATTGAGGATTTGTCCAGTCCGCTGGAATCCGGCGTGCAGGCCGAAGCGCGGTGGGATGGGCTGTGACTGCCGTGGGGCAGGTGTTTCGGCGGACATAACACGCAGTCGGAGTTGGTGTTACAGGAAATTTGAGACTTATGTTCATCGTAACTGGGCCGTGCCCGGAAATCCACGAAAGAACTCGATCCTGGGTCGAGAATTTGGCAGGTTCTAGCCTGTTTCTGTCACCAACAGGCTGTGGTGTAAGGTAATACCGGAGATGCCGAAATTGTCACGCGCCAGGTAACCGGTGGTTCATTCCGCGGACCGGGGAAGCCATCCGCGAAATGGAAATTCAACCTGTTCGAGGCTTTCGCCGAGGCCCGCTTTCGGGAAAAAAGTTCCGCACAGCTTGTTCCACTGGGGTTCGCTGTTTGCGCAGCCCCTCCACTCCAGGGATGGCGATGACCTGGATGTTCAGGCGGGCTACGGTTTCCGGGGGGCGTTGATCAGTGCTTCCGCTTCGCGAAACAGGATCTCGGCGATCAGCAAGTCATGGTTGCCGTTGTGCGTCTCGTCGGATTGCAGCCGGGGGATGAGTTGCGCGGCCTCGTCGAGCGCCCGGCGGGCATCGGCGGGATGCTGGAGTTGATGCTGGGCCAGCGCCATTACGGCCAAATTCTCGGCGTGTGATAAGACGCCAGGCTGGCTCTCTTCGGATTTCGTCACGAACGTCACCGCCAGTTCGGCATCACCGCGACGGTAGGCCCACAGAGCACGGGTGGACCAACCCCACGGCAAGAACCAGTCGGGCGCTGTGCCATCGTCGAGTGTCTTGGAAAAAATGTGCGCGGGAAGCTTCTCGCAGTCGATCGTGTTGGGGCGTAGCAGACACGCCTTGACTGTTCGTTCGGTGGTGGCCATGTCTGTCGATTCGGCGAACTGCACCGCCATGCGGGCGCAAAAGTCTGCATATGCCTGTTGGTCGTCGGCTAATACCAGAGCCGGTGCGATCTGGAGCCATGCCAGCTCGTCATTCGGATTCCGTTGGACGAATTGCAGGCCAAACTCGGTCGCTTCGTTCCAGCGGTCGGCATTGAGGAATCCTTGAAAGGCGCTGCGCAACAGATTCGGTTGCACTGCGACCACTCGCCGCCAATCGGAAAGCGCCAATTCCCATGATTGGGTGGCGATGTATGCGGCGGCACGTTTGGCCAGGACTGCGACATTCGTGTTCTCGGCGGTGATGTATTGGTTGTATGCGGCAATCGCCCGCTCCCAGTTCTGGTCTGCCGCGTACAGATCGCCGATGCCGGTCATCGCCGCCGGGTGATGCTGGAGCAAATTGTCGAGGGCCGGCTGGTCGCCCAGGATGTGGTATGCCGTGGCGAGTTTCGCCCACGGATCGGTGAGTTTCCGAATCACATCGAGTCTCTGTTCCTGTTTGAGGATGGCCGGGTCAGTGCTGGCAGACAGGCGGAAACGGCCGAGATTGATCCCTTGACCAAAGTCTTTGTGGCGCAGTTCGATGACGAGCGTTCTCTTCTGCTTGGAAGCCGCTGGGTCCTGCAGCAGGATGACGGCCCGGTGGGCTTCTCCGGTACGCCCCCAGACGTGCCAGACTTTGTTCAGACTTGGATCCACAATTCCGGCGACGTCCGCGTCCCACGCCTTGTAGTCGAAGCTGGCCCAGGCTGCCGTCAGTGGAAGAGGGATCTCGCGATCTTCCCCCTCTGCCGCCGGATAATACAGGCGCAGCGCGCTGAGCTGAAAATTGCCCGAAATATGGGTCCCGGGACCATTGTTGGGGAGACTCGAGTCGGGGAGTGCTTCGACGCGGATGGCCGCAATGCGGTCACCAGTGGCGTTGATGTGCAGCGTGTAGACGTCGCCTGGAGTATTGACTCCCGACGCCAGGATCGAGCCGTCGCGCTGCACCATCAAGGTCGCACCCAGTTGAGAGATCAACTGCGTCGGTTGCAGGACGGTCCAAGGTGTCGCGTCCAGCAGCAGAATCTCGGACAGCTCAGCGGCCAACAGGGAGTTCTCAGGTTCCCGCGACATCGACTGCTCGAGCAGGACACGGGCGTCCTTGAGCCTGCCGGCACGAACATAGGATTCCGTAAACCAGCGGCGGTCTTCGCCGCGTGCGGTTCCCGAGGTCAACTGACGGTCGATATAAGGGAGGGCTCGCGGGCTCGTATCGCGCTCGAAACCGCGAGTCGCATCCCAGATCCAGATCTGGCCGTCGCTACTGGCCGCAGCCAGCTTCGCGCCATCCCGGTGCCAGGTGACGTCGTGAAACATTCCGAAGTTGCCTCGCAGCACAAACGTTTCC
>JAFEBR010001130.1 GCA_018242565.1 Planctomycetota bacterium
GCTGTGGCTTCGGGATTGTCACTGACGGGGGCGGTCATCACTCCGTCGGCGGGTTTCGCCGGCAGGTCACGGCCGATACTGCCGGCGGAGGGGACCGGAACCGAAGTCTGGGCGGTGACCGTCCCGGCAGAGAGCAGGCAGAGCAGAGTCCACGACCGGCCGATTCCGCGGGCGCGTGTGCGGTGCGGTACGATTTTCAACGACGACAAGGGGCAAGCTCCGGATGATAGCCGAGTGCGATGTGTGGCCCCCGGGTGGGGCCGTGGCGACGACACGGCAAACTCGCGGCGGAGGGTAATCGGGGGGTGCGCCCGCCGTCAACGGTGCGTGAGCCGGAGAGGGAGGTGGGGGCGGGAGGACGAGGAATTGAGACCGCGGATGACGCGGATGTCACGAATATTTTTGGGATGGGATCGGGGGGCGGGTTGTTATTTGTGAGGGGGGGCTCGAGTTTCGTGGTGGAAAAAACGAGCGGTCGGCGTTGTGACGTTTGTCGAGAGGGGCGCGGCAGGCAGGGGAACGCGCGAGAAGCGGGGGCAGGAGGACGAGGAATTGAGACCGCGGATGACGCGGATGTCACGGATATTTTTGGGGTGGATGCGGCGAGTGGGTTGTTATTTGTGAGGGGTGCTCGTGTTTCGTGGTGGAAAGAACGAACGGTCGGCGTTGAGGCGTTCGTCGAGTGGGGCGCGGCAGGCAGGGGAACGCACGAGAAGCGGGGGCAGGAGGACGAGGAATTGAGACCGCGGATGACGCGGATGCCACGGATATTTTTGGGGTGGAAGCGGGGGGTGGCAGTGGGCACGCCGCGGGGGATGTGTTCGGCGGGGCCATTGTGTCCGGTGTGGGTGGCGCTTGGGGGGAATCTCGCCCCGATTGGGGCTGGGTGGTGTGTGTGGGGTTGTGAACCCAGGGCTTCGTTTCACTCGCCCTGGGCCGTCGAATCCCGCCCCGTTGGGGCTATTTGGGTGGCGCTGGTGGCAGGGGGTAGGACATCTATCGGGGCCTGTTCGATGGATGTCGATTCGTGCGGTGGACGTTCGGCGCAGGGAGTCGCGGAGCGGGGCCTGGGCGGTCGAATCTGACCCCGGTGGGGCTGGTGCTGCCTGAGGAATGGGGCGCCGCGGAAGGGACACAAAATCTCTGGGGGTGCCTGATCTGCTGCGCGGAAAAGCTGGCCGATTTCCTTGAGTTCCGGCGAGCGGGCTGTGAGATCCGGAAATTTCCAACGCTTTTGAAATGGCTATACACCAGAGAGGGGACTGCTGCGGTCTGGCTCGGGGAGACTGGACGGATTGCTATAATCGTGGGCCGGACCGTCGGCGGGGGAGTGTGGCTCTCGTTGGTGGCGTGTCTTGTGTACTTGTTTGTTGCACCGTGTCGTCCGCGGTCTCGATTCAGGAGTTGGGTTTTGTCGACCGCCGTGTTACTCATCGCCCATGGCAGCCGCCGACCGGAGGCCAATGCTGACCTCGTGCGGTTGGCCGATATTTTACGGGCGCGCCAGATGTATCCCGTCGTGGAAACGTCATACCTCGAACTGGCCGAGCCGGGGATTGCCGCCGGGGGCGCTGCCTGCGTGCGGCAAGGGGCGACGCATGTCAAAATGCTCCCCTACTTCCTCTCGGCGGGTGCCCATGTCGTCGAAGACCTGGAGCAGCATCGACGGGAACTTGGCGAACAGTTTCCCAACGTGCAGTTTGAGTTGTGCCCGCATCTCGGATTGCATCCGTTGATGGTCGAGATCGTGCTCGATCGACTGCGCGGTACGCCCGTGACGTAACGCGCGGGGCCCGCGGATCGTTCGCGAACTCGGCGATTCCGTGCGAATGCCCTGAGCTACGACGACTTGGGGAGACCGAGCGCCTGCCGTTTCTCTTCAATGAACTTCAGGTGGTGGGGAATGTGTCCCGTAATCCGTTCGAGCAGGACGCGGAGCGACAGCGGGCCATCGGCGGAGTGGAGTCCGGTGCGGGCGAACTGGGCCTCGGACAGGGTGGCCAGGATGCGGGCCATCTGGTTCCGGACGGCTTCGATCACGGCGAGTTCTTCCTGGGCATCGCGCTGGCCGTATGCCAGGTGTTGCTGGAACAGGTCGGGGTCGCCACTGGGGAGTTTGGGCTGTTCTTCCGCGAGGACCCGTTTCATTCGGTCGCCATACACCGGCTCGAAGTCGGCGATGTGGCACAGGACTTCGAGGGTGCTCCATTTGCCGGGGACCGGTCGGGCGGCGATTTGAGCCGCGGTCATGCCGGCCAGGGCGGCTCGCAGTTTGGCGGGCCCGGTGCGGTATTGTTCAATCAGTTCGGTGTGAGTCATAGTCCAGGTGCTTCGTCAAAGTGGATCAGGGGGCGGCCGGTGCCGGGCCGATACAGTACAGCATCGACTGTGAACGGGACAGCAAACGGCCGTTCAAGGGGGTCAGCGAGGCCCGAAAGATTTCCTTCTCGGCCCCCAGAGAATTGCGGGCCACCACGTCGAGGGTCGGACCCGGTCGAATGATCACGGTGGCCCCTGTTTCGTCCTGGAAGTAGGCCAGGCCGTTCACGGCGATGGGGGAGGAGGAAATGGCATCGCAGATGCGTTCTTTCCAGAGTTCGGCACCGGTCGCCGCGGTGTAGCAGGTGGCAATGCCCTTCATGTCGGCGACGATCATGTAGGGGCCAATGACGATGGGCGAAGGCGTATCGCGGCCACCACGGCGGGGGGTGTGCCAGGCCCGGTGTGTTTCCGTGACGTCGCCACTGCCCCCGGGGCGGACGGCGTAAATGTCACCCGCGAGACCATTCACGGCACACAGCAGGTCACCTGCGGGAGTGATGGTGGGTTCGCCTCGGCCGTTGAAGCTTTTGCAGAACCAGAGCTTCTCGCCATTCTGCGGGTTGTAGGCGGTCACTCCGGTGTGGCCGTTGAGAACCAGTTCGGTCCGACCGGCGGCCGCAATGACGATGGGCGTGCTCCAGCCACGCGGTCCGTCGCGCTCGGTTTTCCAGACGGTTTTTCCGGTCAGTTTGTCGACGGCGATCAGGTATGGATTTTCATCGGCATCGCAATTCTGAATAACAAGATCGCCTACCAGGATGGGGCAGGCGGCTACACCCCAGGGACCGACAAACGGGCCGAGGTCGAGGGACCACAAGAGCTTGCCATCGAGGTCATAGGCATGCAGACCCCCTTTGCCGAAGAAGGCGACGACGACCGTGCCATCGGTGGCGCAGGTGGCCGAGGCCCAGCCATTCATCTGGTGAGTTGGTTCGGGTTGCCCCTGCCAGGCGGTCTGTTCCCAGACGGTTTTTCCGGTGTTGGTATCGATGCAGTAGACGACCCGTTGTTGCCCCTCGTCGAGAGCCGACGTCAGGAAAATGCGTGTGCCCCAGACGACGGGGGAGGACTGGCCAACGCCGGGCAAGGGGACTTTCCAGAGGACCGACTCGGCGTTCCATTGCTGTGGGACCTGTTCTGCCTGGGAATGGCCGGTGCCCTGGGGGCCGCGCCATTGAGGCCAGTTCGGTTCCGCTTGAACCGTGGAAACCAGCAGCAGCCAGGCCAGGCAGTGGGGAACCACGCGAATGCTGAACGGGGGACACGTCATCGGCAATCTCCAACAAAGTGGGCGCGAGCGGCCAGAACTGGTGCCTCATCATAACCGGCCTCACGCGGGATGCGAGTCAACTTGCCGCGGGATTTTGGAGGCGATGCCGCAAGCCGGGGATGAGTCGCCGACAGCGGTTGGCGGGGCAGGTAGAGAGCGCCTGGGGAGTGCCTGGAGAGCGAAACCGACAATTTTTGAGAATTTCCGTCGGCTTCACGTTCACTTAAGGTGGCCCGATTACAATACCCTCAACCCGGACGGGGCAACTCACGCGACACGACAGGGCGATCTGCAGAGAGCGATTCATGAGACAGCAGCACAGAATGGCGGTGATGATCACGGGACTGCTTGCGGCGGGGTGGCTGTGGGCCGACGGGGCCCGGGCCGCGGAACCCGAGAAGCGGCCGGTTGGCGGGCGCTGGTTTGTGACGGTCGAACCCAAGCCGAAATACCTGTATCAGGGTGGCGACCGGTTCGTGGACCTGTTTTCGTATCATCAGCAGGATTCGAACAAGGACGGCATCGATAACCTAAGACTCAGTCACGACAGCAAATTTCTGATCATCCGCAGCCAGGGTTATCCGAACCATCCGACGGCGGTCTTTCCGAACAGCGGGAATCCGAATTCGATTCGAGTCCAGGATTTCACGTTTCGGCTGCCTTTGGAACCACGTCTGTCTGACCGCATCACGCGTGCCCCCATGGGGCCGATCGGAATGGCGCTGAACGGAGTGGTGTTCTTCAACCCGTTCGAGGCCGGGGGGATGAATGCGGTGGCCGGTTATTCTGAAGTGTGGCTCGACTCGTGTTGCGGGCATCCGCAGCAGACGGGGGTGTATCACTACCATAAGTATCCCAGTTGCGTGAAATCGCCTTTCCCGGACGACGGCCAGCAGCATTCGCCGATCATCGGCTTTGCCTGGGACGGGTTTCCGGTCTATGGGCCGTACGAATCCAAAGGGGTGATGGCCAAGGATTTGACCGGCGAGCGGGCCCTCGATGTCTGTAACGGGCATGAGGATGCACAGCGCGGGTTTCACTATCACGTCACGCCCGGGCAGTTTCCGTACATCATCGGAGGCTACCGGGGAGTCGTTGAGCCTTCGAATAACCGCGGTTTGACGCGGGCCGGGACCGGGGCGCTGGTCGACAACGCCGAGGGGGAAAGTTCCCTCGACAATAGTATTGTCGCCGTTCGGCCGGGGACCGCTGCGCGAGGCGGCCGACGGGAACTGACGCTGGAATTGAATGATGCGGTGACTGGTCGTCGCGCGATCCCGGCGGGGAAACCGAGTTGGGTGCAGATTGGACCCTACGAGGCGCTGCGCATCGAGCGGCGCGGGAACCTCGTGACGATCGAGATTCAGATTCCGGATGATGCGTCCGCGGGGATTCTGCTGGATTGCCATCTCGAGTTTGAATCGCCAGATGGTCGCGGGGGCAACCTCGTGTTCAAAAAGAACGAGGCCTTTCGGGTGGTGGATTGATGTGCTCGTGGGGTTGCGGTGGCTGCCCGGCAGCACCCCGAGGCAATGTGAGTTGACGGTGGGTGGCTGGCGGAGTGTTTCGAACGTGTTATTACTTTCCGGAGAATTGCCATGAAGAAATTCGCAACAAGTGTGTTGTGTGCGGGAGTTGTGCTGGCGGGGTGGTCGCTGTGTGGAGCGCAGCCCCAGGGCGGGGGACCCGGGCGTCCGGGTGGCGGTCCGGGGGGTGGACGCGGCGACGGGCCACCGCCACCTCCTCCTGTCGTGACGGCGCTGGACCTGAATGACGACGGCGAAATCACGGCGGACGAATTGCAGAAGGCCGCCGAGTCGCTGAAGAAACTGGATAAGAATGGCGATGGCAAATTGACTGACGACGAATTGCGTCCGGCGGGAGGGCCGGGAGGCGGACCTCCAGGCGGGCCGCCGGAGGGTGGCGACCGGGGTGGTCCCCCCGAGGGGCGCGGACCGGCGGGTCGAGACCGCGGCCGGGGTGAGGCTGGGCCTGGGGCGCAGGGGGGCCGACCGGGAGTGGGACGTCGCGATGCTGGTGGTCCGGGTGGTCCGGGTGCACAAGGGGGTGGCCCTGGCGGACGAGGTCCGGGGGGGCGGGGCCCCAATGGCCGCGAAGGGGGTGGTCCGGGGGGTGAAGGGGCAGGCCCGATGCGTGGCCCCTCGGTGGTGCCGCCGTTTGCCCGCGAGCAACTGCAGTTAACGCCCGAACAACTGAAGCAGATTGACGAACTGGACGCCGAGGTGCGGACGAAATTGGAGAAAATTCTGTCGCGGGACCAGATGGAAACTCTGCGCAGTGCTCGGCCGCCCGGAATGGAAGGGGCGGGCGGTCCGGGTGGTCCCGAAGGGGGGCCGGGTGGCGGTCCTGGCGGTCCGCAGGGGCGCGGTCGAGGAGGGCGTGGCGGTGCGGGTGCCGGGGGTGGACGTCCCGAACGGCCCACCCGGCCGGGTGAATAACCCGTTCCCCGCCGGAGGGGGACAATGACCCCGGTGAATTCGACAGCCTGCCCCGGAGCGGAACCCTGCTTGCCGGGGCAGTGTCGTTGATTGTGTGGTGGGCATTGTGGCGGGGCCGGGAAGGTGCCG
Source organism: Planctomycetota bacterium (assembly GCA_018242565.1). Lineage (GTDB taxonomy): Bacteria > Planctomycetota > Planctomycetia > Planctomycetales > Planctomycetaceae > JACQFH01. The sequence continues at coordinate 6,181 of JAFEBR010001130.1, forward strand.
ATCGCAGCACCCGGTGGGGGTGGGCACGAGGGGGGCGGCCGGACCGCCGCGGGCCGGATTTCAGTGCGGTTCGCCGGGGCCGTTTTGACCGCCAACGGGGTGGTCCCGCGGGGGCTGGCAGGGGCTGTCCCCCGACAAATGGACCTAGCCGCCGAACGAAAAACCGGGTACATTAAAATGCGTTCGACCTGTCTTTTGTCCGGAAAATCGAAGTCACAAGTGGCGATTCCGCCCTGAAATTTCGCAGCGGTGTCTGCGGTGCGTATCCCTCTCTCACTCCAGGTTTCGTGTAAGGAGATTCCCATGAGTACCAACATGACATCGAGTCGGGCCACATGGATTGCCTGCGGTCTCGTCGCGGGACTGGCCATCGCCTATTTCTGTCCCCACGTGCCCACGTATGCGACGACTGCCGACCGCGACAGCCAGTTCATGATGGTGACGGTCCCGGTGGGGAACAAAGCGGTCGGGATTGAAGACCCGATTGACGGCGTGTTCATCGTCGACTTTCTGACCGGTCAGTTGAAGGGGGCGGTTTTGAACCGCCAGCTGGGGAAATTCACCTCGTTCTACATGCGCGACCTGGCCGGTGATTTCGGCGTGAAGGGGGATGACGAGCCACACTACTGCATCGTCTCGGGTTATTCGCAGATGCCCGCCATTCAGGGGGCCACATTCGCCTCGGGGGTGTTGTTCGTGGGTGAACTCAACACGGGCAAAGTCGCCGCCTACAGCTTTCCCTGGAACGAAGCGGGGACCAACGGTCCGCAAGAGTTGATCTTCATTCACTCGTTCCCGTTCAAACAGCCGCAGAAAAAGTAGTTCGCGATTTCGCGACAGGTACGAGTCAATAAATCGGCCGGTGGGGTTGTGGCAGCATGCCAACCCACCGGCTGTTTTTTTTGAATGAGGGCCAGACGCAGAGCGTTGTGGTGTGGCCCGTCGAGCGGGGCACCGGTGGCGGTGCGGGTGGGGCGAACGTGCTCTTTATTGGCCGGGGTGCAGCACGTCGAGGTATTCACGCACGACTTTGCCCAGGCCTGCAAACAAGGCCCGGCTGATGAGGGCATGGCCGATCGAAACTTCATCGAGATAGGGCAGGGTGCGGAACAGCAGCAGGTTCTCGAGGTCGAGATCGTGCCCCGCGTTGACGCCCAGTTCGAGTTCGTGCGCCATCTCGGCGGCCCGTGAGTATTTCTGAAAGCTCTCTTCGAGCTGCCACCCACCGTGTTCGAAGGCTCGCGCGTAGGGCTCGGTATAGAGTTCGACCCGGTCGGCTTTCATCTGGGCGGCCCATTCGACCGCCGGCAGTTCCGGGTCGACAAACAGGCTCACCCGCACACCGGCGGCATGCAAGCGGTCAACCACCCGGCGGATTTCCGAGGCGGAAGTCGCGGTCGACCAACCGGCCTGGCTGGTGATTTCTCCCGGTTGGACCGGGACCAGCGTGCACTGGTGAGGACGGATCTGACAGACCAGATCGAGAAAGTCGGGCCGAGGGTCCCCTTCGAGGTTGTACTCGATGTGCTGATGCAGATGGGACAGTTCGGCGGCGATGTCGGCGACGTCTTGCGGGGTGATGTGGCGGCAGTCGGCCCGGGGATGCACGGTGATGCCGGGAGCACCTGCGGCCAGGCAGACTCGGACGGCTTCCACCACACTGGGCACACTGCCGCCGCGAGAGTTTCGCAGGGTGGCCACCTTGTTCACATTGACGCTGAGGCGAACCATGGCCGATCAGATGCCGCTGCCTTCGTTTTGCACGTGCGGAAAACTCTGGTCCATTTCGAGGGCCGGGGACTCGACCTCGGTGCGGCCCACGATTTTCGCGGGGACGCCAGCCACGGTGCGATGGGGCGGAACGGGATCGAGCACGACGCTGCCGGCGCCGATTTTCGCCCCTTCGCCGATTTCGATGTTCCCAAGGACTTTTGAGCCGGCGCCGATCAGCACGCCTCGACGGACTTTCGGGTGTCGGTCGCCCGTTTCTTTTCCGGTGCCCCCGAGTGTGACTTCGTGGAGCAGCGACACGTTGTCTTCGATCACCGTGGTTTCACCGATGACGATGGCCGTGCCGTGGTCGAACAGCACGCCCGAACCGATTTTCGCGGCGGGATGGACATCGACGCCGAAGACTTCGGAAATTCGGCTCTGGATGTGCGAGGCGAGCAGGAAGCGTTCCTGGTTCCAGTACCAGTGGGCGATGCGGTATGCCTGCAGGGCGTGGAAGCCTTTGAAGTACAGGAATGGCGTCAGGAAACCGCGAGAAGCCGGGTCGCGGTCGCGGATGGCCTGCAGATCGGCCCGCAGGGCACGGGTGACTTCGGGAGATTCTTTCCAGACGTGGTCGATCAACGCCTGGAGGATCATGGGGTACAGGCTCTCGGTCGCGAGTTTCGCGGCCAGATGGCTGCTCAACGCGTCTTCGAGGCGCTTGCTTTTGAGAATGGATTCGCGGAGGTACTTGCGCAGCAGGGGTTCGCGCTCTTCTTCAGACCAGGCTTCCGCACGAATGGCTGTCCAAATGGGATCGCCCGTCTGCTGTCCGCTGGTATCCGCCATGAAGCGCGCCTGTCATCCGCGAATCGAAGAAAGAAATGGGCGCTACTGGATTCGAACCAGTGACTTCCACCGTGTGAGGATGGCACTCTAGCCGCTGAGTTAAGCGCCCGTTGCCAGTCTGGCGGCGGCAACCGCCAAAACGACCAACGTCTCCCGATGGTAGTCAGCCTTGGGGGAAATCTCAAGCCGACGGCGCGCGAATCATAACAGGGTGTGCTCAAGGCCCGGAGACGGGCGTGCGCGGGGGCGTGGTGGACCCCGGGAAAGTCGCAATCGGCCCGAAACGCCGGCCCCAAAAACCGTGATTTTCGGGCCTGTCGATGAAA
>JAFEBR010001131.1 GCA_018242565.1 Planctomycetota bacterium
GAAACGAACGTTCCCTGGTAGGCTGCGGGCAGAAAGCTGGCTCCATATTGCCGGGCCCCTTCAATGATCGGTCCTGGCCCAATCGCCACGAAGCCGGGGAGATTGCGATTTTCGCTTCCCAGTCCGTAGTTGACCCACGCTCCCAGGCTGGGGCGGGATGAGACCCGCTCGCCCGTGTGCATCAGCAGGCAGCCGCCGGGGTGATTCGGATCGTCGGTGACCATCGAGCGAATGACGCACAGGTCGTCGGCACATTGGGCCGTGTGGGGAAACAACTCGCTGACGTCGAGTCCTGAGGCTCCGTATTTTTCAAATTTCCAAGGGGACGCCAGCAAAGTCCGCTGTTGGCCGAGGTAAAGTTTGGGGGATGGTTTGCCATCGTTCTGCGTCAGTCTCGGCTTGGGATCGAACGTGTCTACCTGCGACGGGCCCCCCGGCATGAACAGAAAAATGACCCGTCGAGCCGAAGGGGCAAAATGGGGTTGCCTGGCTGCCAGTGGAGCGACGCTGTTGGGTCGGGCCGCCGATTCGGCTTTGGTTTCTTCCGCCAGCAAGGCGGCCAGTGCCAGGGACCCGAACCCGGCCCCCGCTTTCTGCAGCATCTCGCGGCGGCTATGAGCACGGCCCGCAGTCTCAGCCTGATGCGCGCGCCCGCCGGTTCTTGAGAAGTGGGGCACGAGGTCCCAAGGATCCGGTTCTTGATCAGGCATAGAAATCAGTTTCGTTCGGAACGAGCCGAGTTGACACGGTGTGGTTGGAACAATCAGAGGGCAGGCCTGTGGTCAAGCATAGTTGGGTGACGGTGCGGCGATTCGCCGCAGGCCTGCCCGTCCCGGCCGGGGTGCAACGCACGGCGGTTCGAGAGTGGCGATCAGTCGACATACAGAAACTCATTCGTACACACCATCAATCGGCAATAGGCGGGCCACGGATCGAGCGGGGTTCCCAGTCCATTCGACTCGGCGTTCTTTTCCTGCCGGGCTGCCGCCAGAAACTGCAGTCCCACTTCGAATTCTTCAGTGAGGGGCGGTCGGCCCAGAGTGATTTCGTAAAGGTGGGCGATCCGCCCGCGTAAGTCTTCCTCGGGGACATCGCGGCGGATTCTGACGGCCAGCGCAGCCGCCAGGCTGGTCACCAGCGGATCGTTCATCAGGAATAGCGCCTGGGGAGCGACGATCGACTCGGTCCGCCGTTCCACAATGCCGCTGCAATCGGGGGCGTCGAACAAAGGCCCAAAGTCGGCAGATTTCGCTCCCGTGCGGCTCGTCTGAAGATACACGCTGCGGCGGGGTGTCGCGACATCGGCAAAGGCCGGACCGCCGGGGGCCAGATCGAGCCGGCCAGCGACGGCAAAGAGGCTGTCGCGCAAAGCCTCGGATTCGAGCCGGCGCCGATTGGCTCGCCACAGCAGTCGATTCTCGGGATCGATGCGAACACCTTCGGGGTGGGCCGACGACTGTTGCTGGTAGACTTGCGACAGCATGATCTGTCGATGCAGCGATTTGATGGACCAGCCCGATGCCACAAATCGTGCCGCCAGATAATCGAGCAATTCCGGGTGGCTCGGCCGTTCGCCCAGGGCGCCGAAATTCGCCGAGGTGCGCACCAGCCCGCTGCCGAAATGCTGCTGCCAGACTCGATTGACCAGGACCCGCGCCGTCAGGGGATGGTGGGGATCGGTCAGCCAGTCAGCCAGTTCTCGACGGCCGCTCCCCTCGCGAATTTTTGGTGGATGCGGGCCGGCGATAATCTGCGGAACACCGCGAGGCACGACGTCACCGGGTTTCGAAGGATTGCCTCGAAGGAAGATGCGGGCATCGTGAAATCCGGCATGGGGAGTATCTGCTGGTCCCCCTTCCTGCACGACGACGGCCCGCGGAATGTCACGGGGCGGCTTTTTACGCAAGGATTCGGCCTCATTTTGCAGAGCGGTAAATCGCGGCTGAAAATCGGCCGGCAAAGCGCGTTCCCGTGCGGCACCGACGAGTCGAAAGGGGCTGCTGGCAGAGATCAGTTCGCCATACAAATCGGCGATTTCATCCTGCGGTTGCAACGAGGGCTGGGATGTCAGCCAGCGTTGGGTCAGTTCGGTCGTGACTTGTTGTCGGGCTGTGTCGTCGAGCGGCACGGCATACAGGCGAAGTTCGGCGAGATCGCCCCAGAATCGCGGAGCTGTCCCCGAACCCGGTCCGCCGATTTGGAGCGTCGTGATGGCTGGATCGGGGGAAAGGGAGTCGAGGGTGTTGTTCGTGCCTGCCGCCGTTCCATTCCGGCTCACGGAAACCCCCTGCGGGCCCCAGGTAATGCACAACAACCGCAAGCCGGCCGAGGCTTCTTCCACGGCCAGTGCCGGCAGAACCACGTCTGCATTGGCTCCATTTCGCCGGGCAATGACGTGGACAGAGCCCGCTCCATCGGTCATGAGTCCCAGTCCGTGCTGTCCGACGGCGGCATCTTCCCAGCCGATGAGACGCTGGCCCGCAGGCCCGGCAGGATCAGGGCGATAGACCATGAACAGAGTTCCGATCGGGGGGACGGAGCCCTCAGCCTGCAGCACGGCGTTTCCCGAGAAGCGCAACACGGGACGCAATTCACCATGCACTGACAGTTGGGCCGTCACGGGCGAGGCCGTGTTGGGCACCAGACTCGCCGCGGCGGGACCGGTGCCCCGGTTGGGCCATGTGGTCACCGGCCGACTGACTTCCTGCGGGAGCCGGCGATCATCGGCCCGGAATTCCATCAGGACAGATTCTGCCAATGCAAGAGTCGGCGAACGACCGACCTGTGCGGTGGTACGGAGGGCTGCCACGGTTTTCAACCGGGAGGCGAGTTCCTGCACGGCTGTGGCAGCCGTTGGCGGATCGGTCAACGCGAGGATGGGACGTAATGCCGGATGCGCCGGTTGCTCATTCAGTGCTTCGAGCCAATGCGCGAACAGATCGGCATCGAGTTGGTGGTCCCGGGCAAAGTCTGCGGCGACGACGGGGGGCGTCTTTCCGGATTGCAAAGTACGGCGATACTTCCAGGCGGCCAGCAGGTAGGGGGCGGTCGCCGTGGTTGCCTGCCGTTCCAGCCAGGTGCGATATTCGCGTGTCCCCAGTGTGGCCAGTTCGCGGGTCAGTTCGGCGAGGCGCGCTTTGTCACTCGCCTGTTCCGTGTCGATCGCAGCCAATTCGGTACGCGACAATAGTGGAACCCGCACGAGTGGGGTATTGCCTTTCACCGGCCCGGGTATCAATCGCGAGCTGAAAAAAATGCCGGCCAACGCGTAATAGTCCGCCGTCGTTATCGGGTCGAACTTATGATCGTGGCAGCGGGCGCAAGCCAGGGTGAGGCCCAGGCAGGCTTTGCCAACGACATCGATTTGGTCGTTGACATAGTCGGCGATCATCTGCTCCTTATCGACATCCCCCGGAACAAAATCAGCAATCGCCAGAAATCCGGTGGCAATAAGGGCGTCGGCATCAATCTGGGCAGAGTCCTGGGGTTGCAGGATGTCGCCGGCAATCTGCAGTCGCAGGAACTGATCGTACGGCAGGTCGCGGTTGAAAGCGCCAATCACCCAGTCGCGGTAGCGCCAGGCCTCTCGAAAATCACTTTCGGCGGGCAATTGAATTAAGTCTCGAGCGTCGGCGTAACGCACGATATCCAACCAGTGCCGACCCCAGCGTTCCCCGTATCGGGGCGAGGCGAGCAGGCGATCGACCACGCGGGCAAAGGCGTCGGGAGCGTCGTCAGCCAGGAAGCTTGCAACTTCGGCGGGAGTCGGTGGCAGACCCGTCAGATCGAACGTGGCGCGTCGCAGCAGCGTGCGACGATCGGTCTGGGGAGCGATCTGCAACCCCTGGGCCGCGAGTCGGGCCGCAATGAAGTGATCGATGGGGGACGCTACGGCTGTCGAGTCGGAGGCGGCCGGGGGGGCTACTTCGCATACCGGTTGAAAGGCCCAGAACGTGCTACTTTCCTCCACGGCACCGACGGCCGAGGTCAGCAGCAGGCTGGCCAGTCCGAGCCAGGGCCGCCAGCCACCCGGTAATGATCTGCAACTTCTCATGGCCCGTATTGTACCGCGCCTGCCGGAGGCTCGCCTACTCCTGGGGCCTGGGCTCGCGGGTGAGTCCGCCGGAGTGGGGACTCGTCGACTGAGAAACCCGAAAACGTCCGTGGATTTTGTCGCAACAGAGCGAAAGGGCGAAAACGATCTGTGTGCCCGACTGGTTCCCGCTGTGGAACTCGGTGAGCTGTGGGGGCCAGAAAACTGAAGAATCGGGAGAAGGCGGGGAGTACACCACAGCCGCAGCCAGAGAATGCCGCGACGGACACGCAAGCTGGCTCACTTCGGATTACCTTCTTGCGGTTCGGTGAACAGTCGCGGCAGGGCCGTTTAGCCGTGATCTGTGCTGGCTCACGACGATCAGGCGGCCTCGTCGAGACCTTTTAGTCGCTGGGGCGAGCGTGCGGCACGTGAGTACCGCACGCTCGGATCTCCATCATTCAGATTTGAAGCGGCGTGAAATTACGACCGGCGATTGCGGCGAATCAAACCCAGTCCGACGAGCCCGATCATCGAGCCGAACAATGCAATGCTGGTCGGTTCGGGAATCGTCAGCGCCGGCGTCGTCAGCGTGGCTGCCGTGGAGACGGAATTGCCTGCTCCGCCGGCCTGATTCATCTGCAAGACCATGGTCGCGGTGTTGCCGGTGATGCTGCCGTCAAAGTCAGTGCCAGGCACGAATGTTCCCTGGACATACACGGTAATCGCGTTGGCCCCGATCGTGATGGCGGCGATCGAAGTTTCAGTAAACGTGCCCCAAGAGGCGCTGCCGAAGGTCCAGGCGACCACGGGAGCTCCGACTTGCAGTTCCAGAGTGCTGCTGCCGTTAATGACTTCGAAATCAGGAACCGCCGTGAAGTCACCGGTCTTCGTCCCCTGATCCGTGAACGCAGTCCACGACACCGATGTCGCGGTCGTCACATCGGTGGATCCGGCGATCGTCGTCCCGGCTCCGCCCAGGGCCTCAGAGCCGACGATGGGGCCCGCCTCGACGGCTTGACCCAGCGACAGCCCTCCGACTGTGGCCAGTGCCCACAGCCATAACTTCAAGTTTCTCATAAATCGTTCCTCCCAAGAACACGCGTGTTGGCATTATGCCGCACCCTGCAGGGTCCGGACGGCAAACCCAATGTCTGCACAGGGCAGTTATACGCCCATTTTGCGAGTCTCCCAAGCGCATCAGTACGTATTCCAAAAAAAATTCAGAAAAAACCCAGGCGTAGTAAAACTAATAAATAAAATGCCATTGTGAAAAAAACGTGGTCGCGGTGTCGCAGTCTGGTTTTAGATTGTCCTTATGGCAATCGCATTTTTTTTGCGGTGGTCTGTTAGTTTTCTATCTGGCCTCTGGCTGAGGAATTCCTCCTCAGGTCAGTTTGATTCCCTGTAAGTTGCCGACTAGGAAAACTCATGTAAATGTCGGCTCGTAACTGCCGACGTATGTGCCATGACTTTTCTCTGTGGGAATTCTTAAGGTGCGAGTGCGTGCTTGTTCCAATTCGGCACGGAGGTATTTGCTCGATTCGGGAAATGTGATGAGCAGAGTGGGATTGATGCGATCTGCAGTGGAAAAAAGCCTGCGCGTGACCGTGTGCTGGCTTGGTGAATCGCAGCGCCGCGGTTGCTGACCTCGACTCGGGGAAATGCTGACGAAATACGGGACCGCCGTGGCAAAGGAAGTGCCTCCGCTCTGCTGTCGGGGCGTTCCTGAGATGCCGTTCCAGAACAGTTGAGATGGAAGTCCTGGCTGACCGCGGCGGTGCGGCGAGTGAGTCGCATCAATTCGCATTGCGGGCTGATGCCCCACAGTTGCCGGGGAAATGGCCTGGTTGTTATTCGCCCTGGAAGCGGTATGAACGAACCCCTGGCGAGGGGCGTTGTGCGTGTGGGATATCAGCGGCGAAGCTAGCCGCGAATCCCCCGTCCACGCAGCGAGTGCCATCACACACAGGCAGGTCACCTGGCGTCGCTGCAGGGGTGGTGTGACCGGAGGGTCAACCAGTTGACCGTTCCCGACCAGAGTCACCGGTTTCGCGGCGAAAAGTTCGCGGCTGCGGTTGGGGTTGGCCTGCAAATGTGTGTTGGGATTTCAGAGGATGAGGCAGACCTGTGCCAGCAGGCACAAGAGGCCTCGGCCAGGTTTGGGCTGTCGAGCAGTGGTGCGACCGCGGGGTGGCTCCTTGGAGTGCGGGAATTCAATTCCCGCTTTTTGTGTGTGCCGGACATGTTCTTTAGCTTGGAAATGAAAGTTTTCTAACCAACCTGATGGAGGTGAAGGTTTAGCTGAACCGCAAGGCGGCCCTCGCGAGGGGGCGCTGAAGGAAGCGGCAAGCAAAATCGCGGCCTGACGTACAGAAACCGGATCTGAGGCCGGCCCGGGAGGACGAGCGTCCACGAGAACGCGAAGTCCGCGTCCATCAAGTCCCGAGTTTGGTAAATCCGGCAGGCGCGCGAGGAAGGCGAAAGAACTTACTCCGGGAGATCCGCTCGGTGTCCGGCTTGCTGGACTGAGACCGCCGTAAGGCGGTCTGACCGCCGGGCAGAAGTCAGCAGAAGGCATAGTACGTGGAAGGCGTCGGCCCGCTCGGGCGGGACACTCACCCGAAAGGGGAGAAACAGTCGGGGCTCGCAAGGCCGAAACGATCCACGGAAGGCCGGAACGAAGGGAAGAGATGAATAGGACGCAGACCTCATGAACGACACGCGATCGAAAGATCAGCGCCAACTGGAGCTGGCCTTCCCTGACGTGCGTCCCGGTGAAGCCGGGGAGCCGGCGGCTGGAGGGATCGAACCGTTCGTGGTGGCGAGCGAGCCCGAACATCCGGTGAAACATGAACTCAGCATGGAGACCATTTGTGGAGAAAGTAACTTCCGACACGCGTGGGACCACGTGCGCTCGGGAGGCAAGGCGGCCGGCGTGGATGGACTGTCCATCGACGAGGCCGAGCGTGTGTTCTGGGAGCAGTGGCCCGACCTGCGGAAACAGTTGCTGGAGGGAACGTACCAACCCCAACCGGTGCGGCGGCATGAGATCGCCAAATCGGACGGCGGCGTACGATGCTTGGGGATTCCGACGTTTACTGATCGGGCGATCCAACAGGCAATCCTGCAAAGGTTGCAACCGCTGATCGACCCGACGTTTTCGGACAGCAGCTACGGTTTTCGACCGTGGCGAAGTGCTCATCAAGCCATCGAACAGGCTCGCCAGTATCAAGCTGACGGGTATCGCTGGGTCGTGGATCTCGATTTGGAAAAGTTTTTCGATCGAGTCAATCACGACATTTTGATGGGGCTGCTGGCCAAGCGTCTCACGGATCGCCGATTACTGCGTGTGCTGCGAGCGTACCTCAACGCGGGCGTGATGATCGACGGACTGGTTCAACCCAGCGAGGAAGGAACCCCGCAAGGGGGACCGCTCTCGCCGTTGCTCAGTAACGTGATGCTCGACGAACTGGATCGCGACCTGACTCGGCGCGGACACCGCTTCGTGAGATATGCGGACGACTGTAATATCTACGTCCGGAGCGAACGAGCGGGACACCGCGTGATGGAAAGCGTCAGCCGTTTCGTGACGAAGCGGCTGAAGTTGAAAGTCAACGAGCAGAAAAGCGCGGTCGCACGACCGTCGCAACGGAAGTTCTTAGGCTATAGCTTCACGAGCGAACCCCAACCTCGGATGCGAATTGCACCGCAGGCCCAGGAACGCTTCCAAGCGAAAGTTCGAGGGCTGACGCAACGGAACTGCGGGAAGAGTTTGCGCCAGGTGGTGACCAAATTGAACGAATACCTTCGGGGCTGGCGCGGCTATTTTGGCCGTTGCGAGACCCCGACCGTGCTCGACCGCCTGGAAAAATGGGTGCGTCATCGTCTCCGGTCGTTGGTATGGAAGCAGTGGAAAACCGGCAAGAACCGGACGAAGCAGCTTCGCGCCCTCGGCATCGACGAACACAACGCCCGAATGACCGGCAACAGCCCCAAAGGCTGCTGGCCGATCAGCGCATCGAAGCCCCTACACAAAGCCTTGTCCAACAAATTTTTCGACTCCATCGGTCTCGTCAAGCTGCGCCGTGCGTAGCTCAATCCACTTCGAATCGCCGTGGTACGGACCCGTATGCCGGGTGGTGTGGGAGGGCGGGAGCCGCGAGGCTCCCCCCTATCCCGATTTTCAGGGAAAGACGCGCCCGCCGAACAGATCGTCGGCTGTCGAGAATTCGGAATGGCCACTGGGGCGTTCTTTCAACGAAACGGCGGGTGTGTGGTTTGTCTACCGCTTGTCGATACCTGACGAACGAAGGGCGGGAATTGAATTTTGGGGCGTTAATATCATCTGGTCCCGTGCCTGCCAGGTCAGGGTTGTGTGTCGCCCCTTGGAGTGCGGGAATTCAGTTCCCGCCTTTTGTCTTTAGGGAAAGACGCGCCTGCCGAACAGATTGTCGGCCGTCGAGAATTCGGAATGGCCACCGGGGCGTTCTCCCAAC
>JAFEBR010001132.1 GCA_018242565.1 Planctomycetota bacterium
GGAGCTTGCGGCACTGTTTGTGATTATGCAGGCGGTGTCTGTAACGCCCTCTCCCCTAACCCCTCTCCCAAGGGGGGAGAGGGGGACAGTTATTATGAGGGTGGTTTCTTCTGGTGCCATGGAAAGAAACCCATTGCCTGGCAGCGACACTGAACGCAGGCGTTTGCCCGCGCGCCTGAGCGCTCAGGAAAAGCTCGCATCGCCATTCGCGATGTCGCCCCCGCCACCCAACTTCTCCCCTCTCCCATTTGGGGAGAGGGGTCGGGGGAGAGGGCCGTATATGACCTTTACGTCGGCAGGGATCCTGAGTTTTGGCCCCTGACCCGGCCTGCAGCGCATGGAGTATTCTTTCGGCCATCGCTTCCCATTCGTGGAAAACGTCGGAATTCCAGAAGCGCAGGACTGAGAATCCCTCGCTGCGCAACCAATGATCGCGGCGGGAGTCGTAGGTTCTGTGGTGACTGTCCGTATGTTGACCGCCGTCCAATTCGATGATTATTTTGCGCTCGAGGCAGACAAAATCGACGATGTAATTCCCAATCGGCACTTGTCGCCGAAACTTATAACCGTGAAATCGTTTGGCGCGTAACTCGTCCCATAGGAAGTGTTCTGCCGGCGTTTGATCGCGTCTTAAGTCTTTGGCGCGTTCGCGGTTCTTAGCCACCATTCAGGTCCTCTCTGTATCGCCATTTTCCTGAAATCTCAGCCAGGATGACAGTGTTGGACAGCCAACTGGTTGTGCCGTTACTGCGGTTGCTTCGTAAGAAGATCCTGGCCACAGAGTGAAATTGGTCGAGGCCGTAGGTCGGTGACAGCACCGGACACCGACCTGCAGGTCCGGCGCCGTGTTCAAGAAAGAATCGCCATTCCAACTGCCCGCTCGCAAACGCCACCCAATTTCTCCCCTCTCCCATTTGGGGAGAGGGGCAGTCCGGAAAGCAGGTGATCAGGCCGCCGCTTTGAATAAGTATACATCCCGGTCGTGTTCACGAACCAGAATGTGTTCCATGCCAAAGATCTATTTGGCCTGCACCTCGTACGACAGCAGCACGTCCTGATCGCGCAGATACAGGCCGCCGTTGGCGACGACGGGGTGCGGCCAGGCCTGGATCTTGCTCCGATCGGCTTGTTTGAATCGGCTGATTTCCTTGTAACCTGCGGACGAGGGTTCCACGAGCGCCACTTCGCCACTGTTGTAGCCGCGTACATACAGCCGTTTGTCGGCGAAGCAGATCGAGGCCGGCCCCACCGAGCGGTCAGTCCAGTGAATCGTACCGGTGGCGAAGTCGGCACAGAACATCGATTGCTGGGTCGTGCCATAAATGTTGCCATCGACCAGCACGGCACCGCCGATGCTGGGGGCCACTTTCGTATCGAAATACAGAGGCTCAGCCGTGACGCCGTCGCCAGCCGGTTTGAGTTGCACGACGCCACCGCCGGTCCGCGATCCGGACGAGAAGATGCGGTCCCCCGCGACGATGGGGGTCAGAATATTTGCCCCAGGATCAATCGTTTTGTTGTACATCCACAAGAGCTTGCCGGTCTTGGCGTCGACACCCACCAGGCCGTTGCGCAAAAAGGTGACGTACTCTTTTGCACCGGCTGCCTGGGCGATCATGATCGACGCGTACTCCGCGGTTCCTCCGTCGGGAATGCTCGATTTCCAGAGCGTGGCACCGGTGAGTTTGTTCAAGGCGACCAGTGCGGCGTCTTCCCCACCCGGTGTGCAGATGACCGCGTCCCCATCCACCAGCACCGATTCGGTATAAGCCCAGTTGCCGAAGACTCCTCCGAAATCCTCACGCAGATGCTTTCGCCATTTGACTGCGCCCGAACTGCTCTCCAGGCAAACCAGTTCTCCATCCGAGGCCAGACAGTAGACGCGTTCACCATCGACAGTCGGGGTCGCCCGGCTGCCGGGATACTGCGGACCCCGGTTGACCCCCACTTTGCCGATCGGCGTTTCAACGATTTTGGCGCCGGTCTTTTCATCGAGAATCAACAGACACTCTTCGTTGCCTCGAGTGGTTTGCAGGTAGACCCGGCCTTTGACGATGGAAGGGGCGGAATAGCCGGTGCCGATGTCAGCAGCTTTCCAGCGGAGGGCCGGTCCGGCCTCGGGCCAGGTTTGCAGCAGGCCGGTATCCGCTGAATGGCCATCACGAGCCGGTCCCCGCCACTGCGGCCAGTCGGCAGACTGGGCAGTTGCCACGCACACGGTTGAGATCAGCAGCATCCATCCAAATCGCAACATGGTCAGCTCTCCTGTCAAAAAGGATCCGGAATTACCAGGTGACGGGCCCGATGGCCCGGTTGATGGGCTGGAAATCGGCCAGTCCGGTCGGGTCACGACGAAATGGCGCCGATTCGTCGCGCCAGGGATCATACCGTTTCGGTGTAGTGACCGCACGACGTCGGCCCGTACACGTCGTAGACCAGACGCATGTGGCAGCCGTTGGCGCGTGGATTCCCCCTGCGCCTGCGTTGATCCCGTGTGAATCCACCTCGAGGATTGTGAGAGAGCACCCTGCCGCAGGCCCTGTTTTTAGATTGTTGTGTATAAATTTAAAAATAAATATGAAAATAAAATATTTTGATTGCAAATAAAGAGCTGTATAGAAACAGGTGAGGTGCGTTGGCGGACGTGAGGGGATGCGGCCCCTTGAGAAGGTATTCACTTGAGAAGGTATTCAATCGAACAGCGCTGACAAATTCCACCGGGGCTGTTTCTTTTGCGCGGTGCGGATAATTCGCTGCGAGTTTGGGGAGGTCTGGCCCATTGCCAGAGATGGTGTGGTGCCGGGGCGACTGCCGGGCACGAGACAGAATGTAGTTCTCGACGCGGCGAAACGGCGCGAGCGTGGAGGCCAGCGATGGCCATCGGTCCTGCCTGTTCGGGCTTTGGTGCCGACGGTCAGTCCCTGTTTTCACACGATTGCGGCCACGGGCTGGCCGACGGGGGCACTCCTGGTTCGTCGGCTCGTGTTGCTGGGCAGATTGCCCGCGCCGTCGCCGCGAAAGGTGGATTCCACGGGGATTTCCAACCGTGCGTCACGGGCAAGGGACCCCACATGGTGGCGGCCGGCCCGCCGGTTGAAACGAACATTAAGAAGGAGACTGGTTGACGACGGAAGGGGGGCAAGGTAGCATCCAGCAAAGGTTGTCCACGCCGGGCATCCTTTCAAAATGGCTATGAAGGCCGTTCGGCGCTCCAGCAGCGTCGGACGGCTTTTTTTGTGTCGCGTGTGTGAGTTGAGTTACCGTTATCGACCGTTTGCTGGGCGGTCCCGGAGCGAAGGACCATGAAACACCTGAGCCACGGCCGGTATCAAAAAGTGACAATTTACGTCGATCGGATTTCGCAGCAGTGGATCGTTCGCGATTCCGAAGGGAGTTTCTGGACGGTTCCCGCGACAACCAATGCCTGGGAACAGCGACAGCCTTTCAGTCCCTCCCAGGGGGTCGAACTCGAGCCAGTTCCCGGACATTACCGCTACCTGCTGGGATTACCGTCATAAGGCCGCATGTCGGAGGTTCTAACCGCCGCGCGACCGAGTTGGCCATGCGGCGGATGTGTCTTGTCCCCTGAATCCAGATTCACCGCTATCAACGATTGATTTGCGAAAGAAAGAATTTAATGACCGCCGAACACGATCGCCTGGAAGAAGCTCGTCAGCAGCAGGTGCCCTGGAAGAAATGGGGGCCGTACCTGAGCGAACGTCAATGGGGCACCGTGCGCGAAGACTACAGTGAATCGGGCGACGCGTGGAACTACTTCACCCACGATCAGGCCCGGTCGCGGGCCTATCGCTGGGGCGAAGATGGGCTGGCAGGTCTGTCGGACGACAAGCAACGGCTGTGTTTCGCCTTGGCGTTGTGGAATGGTCGCGACCCGATTCTGAAAGAGCGGTTGTTCGGTCTGACGAACAGCGAGAGCAATCATGGCGAAGATGTGAAAGAGTACTATTTCTACCTCGATAGTACCCCCACACATTCGTACATGAAGTATCTGTACAAGTATCCGCAGGCGGCTTTTCCATATGACGATCTGGTCCAGACGAGCCGGCAGCGCGGCCGGAAGGAACTCGAATACGAATTGCTCGATACGGGTGTTTTCGATGAGGACCGCTATTTCGACGTGTTCGTGGAGTACGCGAAGGATTCGCCTGAAGACGTACTGATCCAGATCACGGTTCACAACCGGGGGCCGGAAGCGGCTGATGTGCATCTGCTTCCCACTCTCTGGTTCCGCAATGAATGGTCGTGGCGCGGGGTCAATGAACGCCCGCAGTTGCGTGATGTGTCGACAACCGCCGCCCAGCGCGTCGTCGAGGCCGTCGATCGCCAGCTCGGGGAATGTTACCTCTACTGCGCCGGCGACGCCGAACTGCTCTTCACCGAGAATGAAACGAACACCGAGCGGATCTTCGGAGTCCCCAACCACACCCCCTATGTGAAAGACGCGTTTCACAATTACCTGGTTCACGGTCGGGTTGATGCCGTGAATCCGGCCCGCCAGGGGACCAAAGCGGCGGCGCATTATCGGCTGACCGTTCCGGCCGGTGGTTCACAAACGGTGCGGTTAAGATTGTCAGAGGTGGCGCCCAAGACGGTAGGTGGGAATGGGCAGGAAGGGCCGGTGTTCGGGCCCGCATTTGAGGCGACGCTGGCGGCCCGGCGCAAGGATGCCGACGAGTTCTATGCACAGGTCATTCCCGCGGCAATGTCGGCCGACGCGTCCCTCGTAGTCCGTCAGGCGATGGCCGGTCTGATGTGGACGAAGCAGTTCTACCATTACGATGTCGACAAGTGGCTGGAAGAACGCGGTTCTGATCCCTTCAAGTCGAACCGCAAGGCGGCGCCGCGCAATGACCATTGGCATCACATGTACAATGGCGACATCATTTCGATGCCCGACAAGTGGGAGTATCCCTGGTATGCCGCCTGGGATCTGGCGTTTCATGTGGTCGGGTTGACGCTGGTTGATCCCGATTTCGGTAAGCAGCAATTGAGCCTGATGCTGCGTGAACGATATATGCATCCGAATGGGCAGATTCCCGCCTACGAATGGAACTTTGGCGATGTCAATCCACCGGTGCATGCCTGGGCCACCATTTTCACCTATCGACTGCAGCAGGTGAAGCAGGGCTCGGGTGATCGAGAGTGGTTGAAGAGTTCGTTCCAAAAACTGCTCCTGAATTTTACGTGGTGGGTGAACCGTAAAGATCGCAGTGGCCGAAACGTCTTTGAAGGGGGCTTCCTGGGGCTCGACAACATCGGAGTGTTCGACCGCAGCGCGCCGCTGCCCACCGGTGGTTACCTCGAACAGGCGGACGGCACCGCCTGGATGGCCTTGTTCTGCCAGAACATGCTGGAAATGGCAGCCGAACTGGCCATGACCGACCCCGATTACGCCGACATGGCCCTCAAATTCTCCGAGCACTTCCTGTGGATCGCATCGTCGATGGCCCATCTGGGGGGCGATACGGGGATGTGGGACGAAGAGGATGGCTTCTTTTACGACGTGTTACGCTTGCCCGACGGCCGGTCGCAGCGACTCAAAGTGCGTTCGATGGTGGGCCTGCTGCCGTTTTGTGCCGTCACCGTCTTCGATGGTGTCTTGCTGACGATGTATCCTGAGTTGGCGGCGCGTCTGCATTGGTTCCTGGAGACGCGCCCCGAAGTGACGGCGAGCATTCATGATCCCACGATACTGGGGTGCCGGGGCCGACGCCTGGGCTCGATTCTCGATGAACATAAACTTCGCCGGGTGTTGGAAAAAATGCTCGATGAAAACGAGTTCCTGAGCGATTTCGGAATTCGGTCCCTGTCGAAGTTCCATGCCGCGCATCCGTTTGTGATGCAGGTGGGTGGACAGGAATACCGGGTGGATTACCTGCCTGCCGAGTCCGATTCAGGGATGTTCGGAGGCAATTCGAACTGGCGTGGTCCCGTCTGGATTCCCGTCAACTTTCTCATCGTGCGGGCGTTGCTGCAGTACTACATCTACTACGGCAACGATTTCACGATTGAGTGTCCCACGGGATCGGGGCGGCAGATGAACCTGTATCAGGTCGCTGAGGAAATTGCCCGACGTCTCGGATCCATCTTCCTCAAAGACGCAGACGGTCACCGCCCGGTATTCGGCGGCGCTGAAAAGTTCCAGAATGATCCGCATTGGCGAGACTGCGTGCTGTTCTACGAGTACTTCCACGGCGACAACGGGGCGGGGCTGGGGGCTAGCCATCAGACGGGTTGGACAGGAGCGGTGGCCCGGCTCATGCACTTTTTCAGTTCCACCACGGCGGATCAGGCCCTGGCGCTGGGAAAGAAAGCGGCTGTCGTGGAAATCGAACCCGATGCGGATACCTCGCCGTTTGTCGAGTCCAAGTCCTGAAGGAATCGGCCCGGGTTGAGCGTGTGGAGGATGGCCACAGGACCATTGAGATGTGGGCATGAACTGGCTGCCTGGCAAGGAACGTTCGCAGGCGACTGTCTCAGAGATGGTCGCGCTCGCAGGCGTGTTGTTTTCTGTATTATTCCTGAGTGGACTGGTGCTGATCCGGTGGGTCGTTCCGGCCGACCCGACGGAATCGGGGGCCTGGCTGGCCGACCCGGGGCGGCGCGGGTCCGTACGGTTCGCTTTGAACCTGATGCCGTTCTCGGGAGTGGCGTTCCTGTGGTTTATGGCCGTGCTGCGCCATCGGATCGGCGTACTCGAAGATCGTCTGTTCGCCACGGTTTTTCTGGGGAGTGGCTTGTTGTTTGTCGCGACGTTATTTGCATCGTCGGCAGTGGCCAGTGGTCTCTTGGAAACGTTCGGTGTCGAAGGCGGTCTTTCGACCGAACGAGTCGCGTATGCGATTGGTCGTCGCACCTGTTACGTGCTGATGAATGTCTATTCGGTCAAAATGGCCGCGGTATTCATGTTCGTGACGTCCTCGATTGGGTTGCGCACGACGCGTTTCCCGCGCTGGCTGACGTATGTAGGGTTTATCGTCGGTCTCGTGCTCTTGCTCGAAATCTCAGATTTTGCCTGGATCGCGATTGTCTTCCCGGTGTGGGTGCTCCTGGTGAGCGCCTATCTCCTGGTCACCGGTTGTGCCGATCGGCGCAAGTCCGTGAAGACGGCGACGGCGTCTGGTACCGTGCCGACGAACCCATGAACTGGAAACCAGGAGCCGAAATATGACGCGGTCTCAGGCGCTGTGCGGGAGCCGCGAAAATGTCTCGATGTGGTGGCTGTGGCGTGATCGAGGCCCCCAAACCACGACTCACTCGCTTGCCGATTACTGAAAACCGATACCCAGGATCATTTAATGTACCCTGCTCTGTACCAGATCAATACGCGTGTGTGGCTGACCGA
The DNA here is from genome assembly GCA_018242565.1 of Planctomycetota bacterium. Lineage (GTDB taxonomy): Bacteria > Planctomycetota > Planctomycetia > Planctomycetales > Planctomycetaceae > JACQFH01. Next base: position 7,367 of record JAFEBR010001132.1, read on the forward strand.
ACTGTCTCAGCAAATGGGCAAACGGGCCACGCTTGATGACATTCCCGATGCCCGGCTCGATCAACTGGCCGAGCGGGGCTTCGACTGGATCTGGCTGCTCAGCGTCTGGCAGACCGGGGCGGCGGGCCGCGCCATCTCGCGTTCGCATACCGGCTGGCGCTCTGAGTTCCACGACACACTGCCCGATCTCTGCGACGACGATATTCCCGGTTCAGGGTTTGCGATCACCGACTACGTTGTCCATCGCGATCTCGGTGGGGATGCGGCCTTGGCGCGACTGAGGGCCCGAATGAGACAGCGGGGGCTCAAGCTGATGCTCGATTTTGTCCCCAACCACACCGCCGTGGATCACATCTGGGTTGAACAGCATCCCGAATACTACATCGCGGGCGACGAACGCGAGATGTCCCGGGCTCCCCAGAATTACACCTGGGTGAAGCGTCGCCAGGGGGATCTGCTGCTGGCCCACGGTCGCGATCCGTATTTCGATGGCTGGCCCGACACGCTGCAGCTCAACTATGGCAATCCGGCGCTGCAGTCGGCATTGATTGGCGTGCTGGAGAAAATCGCCGGCCAATGCGATGGGCTGCGTTGTGATATGGCCATGCTGGTCCTGCCCGAAGTGTTTGAGCGGACGTGGGGCATCGAATCTCAGCCTTTCTGGCCGAATGCCACCCAGCGGGTGCGAAAGAAAGTCCCCGGGTTTTGCTTCATGGCGGAAGTCTACTGGGATATGGAATGGACGCTGCAGCAGCAGGGTTTCGACTACGCATACGACAAACGCCTGTACGACCGACTGCGGGAAAGGCATGCCCGGCCGGTACGCGAGCATTTCTGGGCCGGCCTCGATTACCAGAATAAACTGGCCCGCTTCCTGGAAAACCATGACGAACCGCGGGCGGCGGCCACGTTCCCGCCAGGCATTCACGAAGCCGCTGCCGCGGTTACGTTTTTGTCTCCCGGGTTGCGGTTCTTCCATCAGGGGGAGTTCGAGGGGCGGAAAAAGCGGATTTCGCCCCACCTGTGTCGAGGGCCCGTCGAACCGGTCGATCCGGTACTGCGAGAATTCTACGATCGCCTGTTGGCGCTGCTGAAACAGCCCGTCGTGCGTTCGGGCGCCTGGTCGCTGGCGGAATGCCAACCGGCGTGGGATGGGAACTGGACCCACGATGGCTTGGTCGCGTTCGCTTGGCGAAACGACGCGGGAAATCGCCTGCTGGTCGTGGTGAATTACGCTTCGCACCAGAGTCAGGCTCGGTTGCGGGCTCCCGCGCTGGAACTGGCTGGTCGCACCTGGAATCTGCA
>JAFEBR010001133.1 GCA_018242565.1 Planctomycetota bacterium
AGGACACAATCCGCAGTCAGCAGGACCATGCCTGGCTTCAGCAGTTTGTCCAGAATTTCGACATCGGGAATGCCGGGATGGGCCTCCGCCAGGAACAGATAGTCCCAGTCTTCGCTGCCCAATGCCTTTTGAAACGCCAGCCACAGGGGGGATGTGCGGCCCACATTCTCATCGACGACAACTCGCTTCGACACGCTGCCTGCCCCCGTACTTTTTTTAACATAAATTCTGGACCCCCCGGCCCCCTTGCGTCAAGGAACCTCGACGGAATGCCATAAACCAGCCCCCGCACGAGTGCCACAGACCGATCGAAACGCACTCGTCGGCTGTTGGCGAATGCGCCACGCAACAACACGCCGTCAACACCGCAATCGTTTGGGCATGCCCCCATGGTGTGCGGGAATTGAATTCCCGCACTCCACGGGGCTTAACTTCGGACCGACAGCCACGGACTGGTGCCGTCGTGCTTTCTCTGGATCATACAGGGTTGAGCTGTAAATGCGGGCCAGCCACGCGTGCGCCTCGGGAGTGTTCGGCCTTTGCTCTAAACACGTTTCGAATGACCGCGCCGCATCGCCACTGCCACCACATTTGAAAAGTGCCACTCCCAGATGGTCATGGGCCATCGGCAAATGGTAAGTCAGGCGAATTGCCGACCGCGCTGAGTCGATCGCCTGCTCGTACTTCTCACTGGCCCGCACTGCAATCGCCAGTCCGAGAAGCGCGCGACTGCTGGCGGGCTCGATCTTCAATGAGCGCCGGAATGCGTGGGCGGCGTCTTTCCGGTGATGCAGATCCAGATAAACTTCGCACGAGTTGAACAGCGCAGGCCCGAGCGTCTGTCGTCCCGCCGATGTACTTACCCGCCAACCCGATGAGCGATCCGCTGAAACCGCCGATCACGCGGCCGATTCCTTAAAAGCGGCAAATCGAATGAAGACCGTTTGGGTTAGAAGAAGGCGACACGCGTGTGTTAAACTGTCACATCGTTTTATGGGACGACTGGCGAAATGCGATGAAAGCGCAGGGGGCTATTGTTCTGTCTGAGGCCCAAAAGCCAGATACCATCCAGCTTTTCGTGGAGCAGCAAAAATGAAATCAAGTCCGACGAGCCAACTCAAGGACGGTGTCCAATGCGAAGTCGTTGGTGGCACACACAAAGGCAAAAACGGCACCGTCAGAGACATCAACACCAGTAAGACTGGTCATGTGACAATCACTGTAGTCCAGCCCAACGGAGAGCGCTTCAAAACCCTGGCGAAAAATGTCATTCTTCAGAAATAGTCGGCCGAACCCGGCGCTGCACCTGCCCCGGCCCGCAAGCAGGCAGGTTTTTCGGGATTCGTAGCTCACCAAGCGGGCCGGTGCCGACGGCCATTACCGGGTGGAGACCAGATGGACTTCGATACTCTATGGATGGTTGCGGAACGGGCGCGAGCGAAGCCGCGTCTGTCAGCAGAGGATCTCACGTTCGTCCGCGAGGTCGTCCCGCGGGAACTCGAAGCATTTCCGCATCTGCAATTGCCAAAGGCGATCCGGCACCCCGCGGGTTTCACGATCTCCGGAGCGCCTGTCGGGACATTCGTGCGCAGCACGCTGCTGATTGCCGGACAGAAAGCGCTGGGCAGCAGATTCGGAGGTTCGGCCTTCTACGAAGCCGTAGAAAAGGACCTCGCTTTTGGGATCATGCGTTCCCATTTCCACCTGGGTTATCCCAAAGGGACGCATTGCTGTGTCCAATGCACGCTTGCCGTTTACCCGGTGCTGGAGTCGGGCGCGATCCGTTATTTCGACTGCGGCCAACTCGCGCACGATGTGAGACGGCTGATCACAGAGGGCGGGTGGAGGTTTATCAAGCCACCCAACGCCAAGATGCTGCACTGGGCGCTGCGCGGCGAGCCGCAGTAAAGAGGGGGTTCACCCATTTGACGGCACGACCATATTCTTCTTCCGACTCCGTCGCAATCACTTCTGTGGTCTCGCGGTACGCGGGCGTCGGAAACTTCGAATGAGAAAGTTGCGGAAGGCCGGAGCCAGCAGAGGTGTAGAAGTGAATATACAACTCAGGCTGGGACTTGATGTCGTAGGCACGGCCGAGCGCGCGTTCTGCTCGGATCGCACGTGGTACGGCCTGTTCCGCCCGGCCGCCGACATGCCTTCGCGGGTTCGTGAGTTCATCGCCTTTTCGGAAGAGTGGCACGAACGGCTGAGGGAGCAGCGCCCTTGCAGCGCCGACGAGTTCGGTCCGTGGGCCGACATCTACGCCTCGACAGAGTGGCGGGCATGCGGCCCCGCCGAGCGGGTGCGGTCGATCGAGGGGCCAGTTTTCAGCGGGGGTGAGGTCACGTGGAAAGAGCTGTCCGACGCCGAACCAGACGCTGCGGCAGGCGGCGGGGAGACGTAGCGTTTCCCTTCCTTCCTTCCTTCCTTCCTTAACCTGAAACCGGGCCGGCGGGTTGTGCCAGCAATTGCCCCATCACTTTCGCGCCGCTCACCTGGGCAACGGTCAGCGATTCCTCGCAGCCGGAGCCATCTTTGCAAGACGAGAAGCCGGCAAAATTTGGCGGACGGCCGACGGGACTACCTCGGTGGCAAGTAAGCCGTGCCAATTGAGCGTGAGGTCCGGTCGAGCGAAGGGCCGGAGTGAGAACGCCCGCACCAATCTTCTCTCAATTGTCGACTTCGAGTAGAATTCTGCGAGGTTTCCTTTTGATTGCGAGGTGTTGACATGGCGCAAGCATTGCAATTTGGCGAGGTTTTAGAAGCGGCGGATCATTTGTCGCACGAAGAGCAGTATGAGTTGATTGGTATTTTACATCGCCGATTGGCTCAGGCTGCACGCGACCGTCTCGTGGCTGAGATCAAAGAGTCTCGCCAAGAATTTGAAGAAGGCCGTTGCGTACCGGCGACCCCAACGGATTTGATGCGTGAGATCATGAAATGACGCGAGTCCTTTTGCGATCGACGGCTTTCGTGAGGGCTGCGCAGCGACTTCTGAA
>JAFEBR010001134.1 GCA_018242565.1 Planctomycetota bacterium
CACCCGCAAGAAGATTCACGTCGAAATCTGCTCGGCGTGCCACCCCTTCTTCACCGGGAAGATCAAGTTCATTGACTCGGCCGGACGGGTGGAAAAGTTCCAGAAGAAGTACAACTGGGGCAAGACCGAAGAAGCGAAAGCCAAAGTCGAAGCCAAATAGCTGGTCGTCACCGGCTCTTCAGCCGGGAAATCAAAGTGCGTGGGCTTCCAGACCTGGAAGCCCATTTCTGTTGCGCCCCCGGCACAACTCGTGCCCGGGATCACGCGACCCCGGTCCGATTCCGGATTCCCCGCCCCGGCAGTGAACAGGGAACGGTCTGGTCAAACGGCTTCTGGCAACGCCTGTTGCCGGGTCGGGCTGGGCTCGAGGCATCACGTCGAACACGGTGCCCCCCAGTGGCTCTTCGAAACCTGTGCTGTGTGCGTGGCGAGAACCCTTGCCCCGCCCGTTGTCGCCTGACTTTTTGTGCGGATGTGCTGCATGATGTTCCCCGCCCTGCAATCCAAGCTCGCCCGTTTTGAAGAACTCGAACGGCAGTTGGAAGATCCGGCGGTGCTGACCGACTCGTACCGCCTGCAACAGGTCCAGCGCGAGTACGGCGGACTGGCGAAGGTCGCGCTCAAGGTTCGCGAATTCAACAACTTCGACGATGAAATCGCCATCGCCCGGCAGATGGCCGACGAAGAGACCGACCCCGACACCAAAGCCTACGCACAGACCGAGTACGAACAACTGGCGGCTCGGAAGCAGGTCCTGCAGAACGAACTGGAAGACATCGTCCTCGCCGGCGACGCGCTGACCCGCGGCAGTCTGATCATGGAAATCAGAGCGGGAACGGGGGGCGAAGAGGCGGCCCTGTTCGCCCGCGATCTGTGGGACATGTACCAGCGGTACGCCGCCAAACAGAACTGGAAAACGGAAGTTCTGGAGTTTTCAGACGCGGAAATGGGCGGCATCCGCGAAGTCGTGTTTTCGATCACAGGTGACGGGGCTTACCGGCAACTGCAGTTTGAAAGCGGCGGCCACCGCGTGCAGCGCGTCCCTGCGACCGAAACGCAAGGCCGCGTGCACACGAGCTTGGCCACAGTCGCTGTGCTCCCCGAAGCGACCGAAGTCGAAATCGACATTAAAGACGAAGACCTGCAGATCGACACGATGCGAGCGGGCGGCCCGGGGGGCCAGAAGGTCAACAAGACCGAAAGCGCGATCCGCATTACCCACTTGCCCACGGGCCTGGTCGTGAAATGCCAGGATGAAAAGAGCCAGCACAAGAACAAAGCCCGGGCACTCCGCGTGCTCCGCAGCCGGTTGCTCGAACTGCGGACCCAGGAAGCCCACGACGCCCGCGCCAGCCAGCGCAAACTGCAAGTCGGGTCGGGAGACCGCAGCGAACGCATTCGGACGTACAACTTCCCCCAGAATCGGTTAACCGACCACCGCATCAACCTGACGCTCTACAAACTCGACCAGACCATGCAGGGGGACCTCGACGAACTGGTCGCCGAGTTGCTGAAGTTCGATCGCGAAGAACGGCTGAGGAACCCTGATCCGGAACCCGCGGCGTGATGGCCAGGCCCCATTCCAGGGGCAGTGCCGGTTCTGTTGTGTGTGGCTATGGGTCGGTCGTCGCAGCGCCATCCACGTTTCCGCGTGTTGTTGGCCAGGTCACGACGGCGCGTCGAGACCTTGACTGTTGGCGATCTGATCGGCATTCTCCGGGCTGAAACGAATTCATCCTTCTGCTGAAAGACGATCTGCATGACCGCTCCACCGACCGAAAAACCGTCTGCGGACGGCGAGTGGACCGTCGGCAAGATCATCGAGTGGACGACGGCCCATCTCAAAAAGCACGGCAGTGACACCCCGCGACTGGAAGCTGAGATTCTGCTGGCCTTTACGCGGAAGTGTCCGCGAATTCAGTTGTACGTGCAGTACAACGAAAGGTTGACCGATCCCCAGCGAGCCCAGATGCGAGAACTTGTCAAACGCCGGGCGCAAGCAGAACCGGTGGCCTATCTGGTCGGGCATCGCGAGTTCTTCGGGCTCGATTTTCAGGTGACCCGAGATGTGCTCGTCCCCCGGCCGGAAACGGAAACTCTGGTGCTGGAACTGATCGCCGCGGCCAAACCTCACCCCCAGGCGCGGATCCTTGACCTGTGTACCGGCTCGGGTTGTATTGGCATCGCCGCGGCTGTCAACCTGCCCGCAGCGAGCGTGACGGCCTCTGATATCAGCCCGGCGGCACTGGCCATTGCCCGCAAGAACGCCGAGTCTCATCAAGTGGAATCGCGGGTGAGGCTGCTGGAAGGAGACCTGTTCGGGCCGCTGGGGGAATCCGATCAATTCGACGTGATCGCCAGCAATCCTCCGTATGTGGCCGATGGCGAAATGGCGACATTGCCCCCCGATGTCCGGCTGCACGAACCGCACCTGGCCCTGCAAGCCGGCCCGCAGGGGTTGGATGTCATCCGCCGGGTCATTGCGGGAGCCTGCGGGCACCTCGCTCCCGGAGGCATGCTGTTGATCGAGTTCTCGCCTGAGCAGGCCCCGGCCGTCTCACAATTGATCGAAGATGCGGGCCTCTTCGACGCACCGCGTCTGATCAAGGATTCCGCCGGGCTGGTACGTGTGATCGCGGCCCGTCGACGGACTTCGGTGTAAACAGGCAAGACTAAACGCCGGCATCCGCCGCGTTTGGAGATCGATCAGCCCGAACACGGGACCGACATGAGAGCCCGATCCGTTTGCAGAGCCACATCTGGCCGGTAAGATGACGCGGGCGACTGCGCCGTCTGCTCAACCACGGAGAGATTGCCCTGTGAACACTCCTATCCACCTCAGCCGACATGGCACCTGGTGTCTGCGTTTCGTTCTGGCTCTGATTACCTGGGGAACGGTGGGGCGAACTCACGCGGCTGACCCGGTGCCTCTGTACGCCGAGCACCAGGACCTGAGTTATGTCCTCGATGCGTCGGGGCAGAAACATCCGATTCAGTCGGTCGCCGACTGGGAGCTTCGCCGTCAACACGTGCTGGCGCACATGCAGTCGGTGATGGGCCCCCTGCCCGACCGGACGAAGCTGGCCCCACTGGAGATCCAGGTCGTTGAAAAAGTGAACCTGGGGAACATCGTACGGCGCAAGATCGAGTACACCACAGAACCGGGGTACCGCTTGCGAGCGTACCTGTTCATTCCCGCGGGACTGGAAAGCCGAAAAGTCCCGGGCATTCTGTGTCTGCACCAGACGGTCACGATGGGCAAAGACGAGCCTGCCGGGCTGGGAGGGAACCCCAATCTGCATTACGCTCTGCACCTGGCGGGCCGCGGTTTTGTGACGCTGGCGCCTGATTACCCTTCGTTTGGCGAACGGCCTTATGATTTCGCCCCGCAGCACGGTTATCTCAGCGGTTCGATGAAAGCGATCTGGGACAACATGCGGGGGATCGACCTGCTGCAATCATTACCAGACGTCGACCCCGATCGAATCGGGTGCATTGGGCACTCGCTGGGTGGACACAACACGATGTTCACCGCCGTGTTCGACACGCGGATCAAAGCGCTGGTATCGAATTGTGGATTCACGCGGTTTCACAAATACTATGAAGGGAAACTCGTCGGGTGGACCAGCCCGCGGTATATGCCGCGAATTGCCAATGTGCATGACAACAATCCCGACAAGGTCCCGTTTGATTTCACAGAAATAGTGGCTGCGTTTGCCCCGCGGGCGTTTTTGGCGAGCAGTCCGGTGCGCGACAGCAACTTTGAAGTTTCGGGAGTTCGCGATGTCATCGCGGCGGCCAAACCGATTTACGCGCTGTACGGCAAGCCCGACAACCTGCAGGCCAACTATCCCGAAAGTGAGCACGATTTTCCCGCCGAAGCACGCGAGGTGGCTTATCGGTTTCTGGAAAAACATCTGAAGTAGCCCCCCTGTCGGCTCGGGCCCAGTTCCCGAGTGTCTTTCACAGCCCTCGTCCCCAATTGATTGATATCGAGCCTGAATATGTCGATTTCCCGTCGTGAATTTGTTGCTTCGGCTGCGGCCTTGGGTCTAGCGGGGGTCTGCGCCCCGGCCGCGGTCCCGGCACAGAATAAGAAACCGGCTCCGGCGATTCACAACCGGTTCGCCGTAGCCACGTATTCGTTCTGGCAGTTTCGCCCGGAACGGGTGGAAATCGAGACCTGCCTGGATGCGGCCGCTGCGATGGGCTTCGATGGGGTCGAGATTCTGCATCGGCAAATGAAGGAAGAATCGAACGGCTACCTGCAGCGGCTGAAGCGGCAGGCGTTTTCGCTGGGGCTGGATCTGTGCGGCTTCTCGACCCACCAGGGCTTCGTGTTTCCCGATAAGGCCGAGCGCAAAAAGAACATCGACCATACGATTCACTGCATTGAGCTGGCGTACAAACTGGGCATCCCCACGATGCGGGTCAACACGGGTCGGTGGGGGACAATTAAGGATTTCGATGAGCTGATGAAGAACCGCGGCGTCGAACCGAAACTAGAAGGCCACACCGATGACGAGGGGTTCAAGTGGGTGATTGACAGCCTGGAGCGGTGCCTGCCCAAGGCTGAGGAATGCGGCGTGGTGCTGGGGCTGGAAAATCACTGGGGTCTGGGGCGGACGCCGGAAGGGGTGATGAAAATCGTCGATGCCATCGATTCGCCCTGGCTGGAAGTGACGCTGGACACCGGCAACTTCCTGGAAGATCCGTACGATAAACTGGAACAACTCGCCCGGCGGACGTTTCTGGTGCAGGCCAAGACCTATTACGGCGGCGGTAAATGGTACACGCTCGATCTCGATTATCCGCGAATCGCCAAGATGCTGAAGAAGCACAACTACCGCGGCTACATTTCATTGGAGTTCGAAGGGAACGAAGATCCGTACACGGCGATCCCCAAGAGCCTGGCCATGCTGAAGAACGCGTTTACCAGTTGAGGAACGCCCCCGCCGGTCGGCCGGTCGGGAGTGCACACAGCGGAGTTCAGCGGGCCGGACCGCGATAATCAAACAAGGCGCAGACCGACGACATCTGTCGCGGTCCGGATTGCCAGAGATTTGGCAGCGGGCCCTGCGTAGTGAAATGCCAGACACCCCACTCCAGTTGAGCACGCCGCAGTACTTTCCCCCAGCAACGAGATTGCTAAACACCTGATGTCGTCGACACCCACAGACCCCAGTTCCTCGCAACTGCCCGATGAAACCAACGCCGCGGAGCCGATACCAACACCCGTGCCGCAACGGGGTTTCGCCTGGCTGCGACTGATACTCGCACTGTCCATCACCTATGGCGTCTTGATTTATGCCTGGGGACGCTCATTTCTCGAAGGGGTGATGATCTATCGCGGCGGCACGGGTCGACGATACCTGTTCCAATTAGGGGTCGGAATGCTGGCCGTGATGCTCTGCACTGCAGGGCTCTCGCGCCGATTCCAGTCAGCGCGGATCGATCGCTGGGTGTTGCGGGGCGCCACCGGTATCTGGTTCGGAGTTGTGCTGGTCACGGCCTGGTTTGTCATCGGCGATCTGTTACCGAAGCTGTTCGTTGTGCCGTTTTTTGCGCTGGCCTCGAGTTGGGTCCTCTGCGGCAGTTGGCTCTGGTATCGTCGGTGGCCATGGCGAGCCCGACTTGCCGGCGTGCTGGCAGGTATCCTGGTGCAGGTCGCGTTCGTGGTACTTTTCCGCGTCGAAGGCATCCAGGGCCAGTTCAAGGTGGACTTCAATTGGCGTTCGGCGCCGGTCGTCGATCATGGTTCTGAACTCCCCTCGGAATTGGTCCCCACTCAAGCAGAGGAAAACAGCACCGAGTGGAATGCGGCAGGCGCTGACGACTTTCCTCAATTCCTGGGTCCCGATCGCACGGCGGTCTTGCACGGCCGAAATCTGGCCAGCGACTGGACGACCACGCCGCCCCGGGAGGTCTGGCGGACCCCGGTGGGTGCGGGGTGGAGTGGGTTTGCCTGCGTGGGCCAATATGCCATAACGCAGGAACAACGCGGCGCCAACGAATGTATCGTCTGCTATCGGCTGGACGACGGCAGCCCGGTGTGGGTCCACGCCGATGAGGCTCGATTCGAATCGGACATGGGGGGCATCGGGCCTCGCGCCACGCCGACGATTGTCGACGGACGCGTTTACGCTGTGGGGGGCACGGGGATTCTAAACTGCCTGGAGGGTGCGACCGGAGAATCGCTGTGGCATGTGAATATTCTGGAAGACAATCACGGCGGCAAGATTGCACACGGAGTATGCGGTTCACCACTGGTCGTGGGCGACCTGGTCATCGTGGCACCGACCGGAGTCGATGGTACCACACTCGCGGCATACGACCGCCAGACGGGTGCCCGCAAATGGCAGGGGGGCCCATCGCGGGCCAGTTACGGTTCACCAGCGCTGGCGACGCTGGCTGGCCGGGAGCAGGTGCTGCTCGTCAACCACGACGGAATCGCAGGGAATGACCTGCGAACCGGCGCCCCGCTCTGGGATTTTCCCTGGACGGGAGATCTGCACGTGAACTGCTCACAACCGGTCATCGTCGATGCCGAGCGCGGCAGAGTGTTCTACGGCACAGGTTATGGCCAAGGCTCGGTTCTGCTGGAGATTGGGTGTACGAAACCGGATGAATTCCAGGCACGCGAGATCTGGCGCAGCCCAGGCAAACTCAAGACGAAGTTCACCACGGCAGTCAGGCTGAACGATTACGTCTATGGCCTGGATGATGGGATTCTGGCTTGCCTCGATTTACGCGACGGAAAACAACAATGGAAAGGGGGCCGCTATGGTCACGGGCAGATCTTGCTGGCCGGGGAGCTGTTAATCGTGCAGACCGAACCGGGCGACGTCGTACTGGTACAACCCGACCCGCAAAAGCTGATCGAACGGGGAAGAATCGCGGCCCTCACGGCGAAAACCTGGAACAACCCAGCCCTCGCCGGTCGGAGGCTCATCGTGCGCAACGATCGCGAAGCGGTGTGTTATGAGTTGCCGGTTCGAACCAATGACCGAACATCGGATTGAGTCCGTGAACTGACAGGTTTACTCGACCACATAGAAATTTTCGTCAACCTCAAGATCTCTGTTCCGGACGTGACTATTGACGTCCTGAACTTTTGGCTGGGACATGGACGGACGCCCCAAGCAGTAACCGAAAGCCCACTCATTCTTAATTCTCTCAAACGGCGACGAGGCCCGACGAGCCGCCATTAATTTCCCAAATTCTTAGGTGCGTTCAGGGTTAGTCCGAATTTGACGACTCCCTGCCCCGCAGTCAACGCATCAACCCGCCTGGATGCGATTTACGGGACGTGCTACGATACCGCCTGAAACAGTCAGGAATGAATCACAAAGGATGAGGTCGGTGAATGCGCACAACGCCTGATCTTCGGGGGTGTCCGGAATTTCAACGCCAGATGCGCTGTTCACGGCGGGCGTTTCTGCAGGCCGGGCTGCTCGGGATCGGCGGCCTGTCGCTGGCCGACGTCTTGCGAAACGAAGCTGCGGCGGGGACCGGTTCGCGTCCGAATTCGGTAATCATCCTGTGGATGCGAGGCGGTCCCAGTCACATCGACATGTGGGACCCCAAGCCCGACGCTCCCCTCGAATACCGAGGCGAATTCGGGACAATTCCCACCAGCGTGCCGGGGATCTTTCTGTCCGATATGCTGCCGCAATGCGCCCAGATCATGTCGCACTGGTCGATTGTCCGCAGTTTGAATCATCAAGACGCCGGACATTCGACCGGAGATCAAATCTGCTTCACCGGATACAACCCCGGCCCGAACCCCGACGAGAACATACACCCCAGTTGTGGCTCGATCGTCGCTGAACAACTGTCGCATCTGAATCGACAACTCCCCGCGTATGTGATGATTCCACGCATGGTCCCGGGGGCCAACTCGGCGTATCTGGGTGTCGCCAACAAGCCGTTTGAGACATTGGCTGACCCGGCTCAAACCGGTCCATTCAAGGTCCCGAATTTCGAATTAGCGGACGGATTGACCGTCGATCGGCTGGGCGAACGTCGGGGCCTGCTCACTGATTTCGACCGCTTGAGGCGGGCCGTCGATGCCCGTGGCCAGATCGACGCCTCGGATCGCTTTCAGCAGCAGGCTTGGGGAATCCTCACATCCCCCGCGGCCCGCGACGCGTTCAATCTGGATGCCGAGCCGCAGGAGATCCGCGATCGGTACGGGTTCATGCCGGCCTTTGATCCCGGGGCGTCCAACCGCTGCGGTGCTCCGGCGTGGAGTCAGCGCATGCTGCTGGCCCGACGGCTTGTGGAAGCGGGCGTGCGCCTGGTCACGGTCGATTTGCGCTGGTGGGATACCCACGTCAAAGGGTTCGATTCGTTACGCCGAGGCTTCTTGCCTCGATTTGATCAGGCTTACACGGCACTCATCGAAGACCTGGCACAACGGGGACTGCTCGACACCACGCTGGTTGTCGCCTGGGGCGAATTCGGCCGCACGCCGCGAGTCAATAACGACGCCGGACGCGATCACTACCCGAATGTCTTCAGTGCCGCGCTGGCGGGTGGACCGATTCGGGGCGGCCGCGTCCTGGGCGAATCTGACGCCAAAGGAGCGTTTCCGCTGACGAATCCCAAACCGCCGCAGGATGTGCTGGCGACGATCTATCGCCACGTGGGTGTCGATACCACCCGGCAGTACCTGAATTCGGCGGGCCGGCCGATCACCGCGTTGCCCTTTGGATCGCCGCTTCTGGAATTGTCGTAACGGAAGCACGTTGCGCAGTCACCCGAATTGTCGGGCGGAGTGGGCTGGGCCTGAGTTACTGTGGAGGGGAGCCGCAGTTACTGCAACGGCGACTTTTGGCAGGACAGTCGCAGCACACATCTCGCGGAGCGAGATGACGACCATGCTTTCGCGAAACGGTCTGACACCATACACTGCAGGCTCAGCCCCGACACCTCGCCGTATCCAGGATTCGAACTGATGAGCACGCTCGCACACCAGCCGATTCGATCGGGCATGTTCATCATGCCGTTTCATCCTCCCACGAAGCCGTTGGCACAAAGCTGCGATGAAGACCTGGAGCTGGTAGTTCGAGCCGAGGAATTGGGCTTCTCGGAGTTCTGGATCGGCGAACATCATACGATGAAGTATGAACCGTTCGTGATGCCCGAACTGTTTATCGCCCGGGCGCTGGGGGCCACGAAAACCATACGATTGGGACCGGCTCCCGTGTGTCTGAATCAGCATCACCCGGCCCATGTCGCCGGCCGGCTGGCATTTCTCGATCATTTATCCAAGGGCCGATTGAATCTGTGTTTCGGATCGGGAAGCGTGTCCGCCGATCAAGAACTGTTCGGTGCCGCGCCGCAGCACGCGGCGGCGATGGTGGAAGAATCGATCGACATGATTCTGAAGCTCTGGGCCGGCGAGCCCCCCTATGAACTGTCAGGCCGATTCTGGAACATCTCGCTGAAGAAAACCGTCGATCCGGAAACAGGCATCGGCTACATCCCGAAGCCGTACCAGCAGCCACACCCCCCAATCTCAATGCCTGGCACGAGCCGACAGTCACCGACGATGAAATTCGCCGGGGCACGTGGCTTCGCTCCGTTCGCGCACTGCCTGATTCCAGGAAATACGGTCGCCGACTTGTGGCAGACCTACGCCGCGAGCGCCGAGACCGCTGGCCGGGTCGCTGACCGCAACGAATTCAAAGTCGCCCGGTCCATCTTTCTGGCCGATACCACGGCCGCAGCGCAGCGGATGGTGAGAAAGAATTCGCTGGGCCAGAATTTCGAGTACATCGGCCGGCTCTGGGACAAAGGCCCCGGCCGCAAGAATTACAAACGTGACCCGAACATGAGCGATGCCGACTGCCAGCTCGATTACCTGCTCACCGAGCAGATCATCGCGGGTGATGTTGATCATGTTCTGTCGCGGTTGCTGACGCTGATCGAAGAAACCGGACGCTTCGGCACACTGGTGTTGATGAGTTACGATTGGGATGACAAACCGAGTTGGCTCCGCAGCATGGAATTGTTCGCCCGCGAGCTGATGCCCCGCTTAAATAAGGCCCTTGCCTGATCTCCACTTTTCAGAGGCTGAAGATGAAGCTCGACCGCGTGATGAATTGGACCGTATTTTCGCTCGTGCTGGGAGTCAGCAGCGTCGTCGCGTCGCAGGGCCTCGCCCAAGACCGCACGCTGCACACATTCGAGCGCATTCCGCTCACCGATGTGTATTTCTCGGAAGGGGCCAATGCCGGGGACATCAATCGCGATGGACACGCTGACGTGGTCTACGGCCCCCACTGGTACGCCGGGCCCGACTTCAAGAACAAGCACGAACTCTATCCCCCCAAACCGCAGAACCGCAAAGGCTACGCCGACAACTTCTTCAGTTGGATCTACGACTTCAACGGCGATGGCTGGAACGACGTCCTGGTCGTGGGATTACCGGGAACGCCCGCCTTCATTTTCGAAAATCCCACCGGCGAAAAACTTGGCGAACACTGGAAGAAGCACACGGTCTTTCCCTCGGTCGGCAACGAATCGCCCCATTTCGTGAATCTGGTCGGCGACGCGAAGCCCGAACTGGTCTGCACGCACAAGGGGAGCTATGGGTTCGTCAACATCGACTGGACGAAGCCGTTCGAAACGTGGACTTTCCAGCGGATTTCCGACCAACCGGCCCCCGATCCGTTCGGACACGGTCTGGGGGTGGGTGACGTAAATGGCGATGGCCGGAATGACATTTTGTGCGTGGCGGGGTGGCTAGAACAGCCCAAAGACAACGCCACGACTGCCCCCTGGACGTTCCATGCGTACAAATTCGGCAATGCCTACGGCGGGGCGGATATGTTTGCCTACGACGTCGATGGCGACGGGGATAACGATGTCATCACCAGCCTCGCGGCCCATGATTTCGGACTCGCCTGGTTCGAGAATGTCCGCGAAGGGAACGAGATCACCTTCCGACGGCATCTGATCATGGGTGACAAAAAAGAACGCAATCCGTATGGCCTCGTATTCAGCGAATTGCACTCGGTCGCACTCGCCGATATCGACGGCGACGGACTCAAGGACATCATCACCGGCAAGACCTACTACTCGCACCATGAAAGCAGCCCCATGTGGGATGCCGGGGCGGTCGTATACTGGTTCAAACTCAACCGTACCGCCAAGGGAGTTGAATGGATCCCCTACAAGGCCGATGGAGACTCGGGCATTGGCCGGCAGTTGACGATTGCCGATGTGAATGGCGACAAACTGCCCGACATCGTCGTGGGGGGTATGGTGGGTGGCAGCGTGCTGATCCACAAGCCGAAAGCGGCGACCGCAGCCGAATGGAAAGCCGCGCAACCGACACTGATCGAGAACTACTCGGAAGAACCACCGCCGCGGACGAAGAGCAAGTTCACGCCACAAGGCAAAGTCGAGGGAGCGATCGAAGCCGAGGAATTGACGGTCAGCCAGGTCTCAGCGGGCCAAACCGCCCATCAGGACATGGGGGGCTTCCCGGCGGACAAGTGGAGCGGTGGCAAACAGCTTTTCTGGACAGGCGCCAAACCAGGCGAAACCCTGGAACTGGAGTTACCGGTCGCTACGGCGGGGACCTACGACATTCTCGCCGCGTTTACGATGGCCCGCGATTACGCCATCGTCAAGGTCGCGCTCGATGGGCAGCCACTCAGGGCCGACATCGACTTGTACAATTCCCCCGAGGTGATCACGACCGGCGAGGTGCTGCTCGGAAAGCGGCCCCTCGAGGCGGGCAAACACCGCCTGGCCGTGACGATCACCGGGGCGAATCCGGCCGCCGCGAAAGTCTACATGGTGGGGCTGGATTATGTTTTGATTCGTGAAAAGGATCGCGATAAAAAATAGAAGTCGCATTCCTCTGCGTTGCGCATCACAAGGGGCTGTGGCCAATTTGCAATTACGTTCGTTGCCCCGCGGTGATAAACTCAGGACAGCAATTGTCGTCAAATCTCATTTGAGCAGGCGGAACAATGCGAGCAACTGCGTGGCCGTTCATCGTCCAGGACCCTTCTGGATCCGTATTTGTCGAAGGAACGACAACCAAAGTGATCGAGATTGCGCTTGACCGTCTGGCCTATGAGTGGGACGCAGAGGAAATCGCCCGACAACACCCGCATTTGTCGCTTCCCCAGATTCACGCAGCACTGGGTTACTACTTCGAGAATCGGGACGAATGTGATCAAATAATCGAAGAGCGACTAAGTCGTGCCAGTGAAATTCTCGGCCGCCGCGAGAATCTTGCCCTGCAGGCCAAACTCCGGGGTCATGCCCGGAAATGACGTTGGCTCTCTACATGGACCAACATGTACAAGCCGCAATAACGGAGGGTTTGAGACGACGAGGGATTGACGTCTTAACCGCCCACGAGGACGGCTTCGACAGACATTCTGACGCTGCGATTCTGGAAAGAGCCACTG
>JAFEBR010001135.1 GCA_018242565.1 Planctomycetota bacterium
CCCTGCGTCTTTTTGCCTGGGGAGCCGATCTCGGCCCGCCTTCAAGAAAGCAGTCAAAAGCACTCAGGAGCCAGCCGGGAGCCTGGGACTTGGACTCACTCAACCTGAATCACCAATACACCGCACACTGAGCAGCCCGCCTAAATCGCGAAAAACCCGGAAAACCCAGGCCGGGCAGCGTGCAGGCAACCTTCCACGGCCAGCCGTCTGGTCGAGAGCCCTCATAGAACTGAGAGAACCGAGTCGGACTGACGCGTGTCAGATGACCTTGACGGTCCCGGACGGGATGGCGTAAGACTGGGCACGCAATGACATTAATACAGAGAGTGCAATCCATCGCGCGACGAATTCCGCGCCGGGCCGGGTGGCTGATACTCCGGAAGGCCGGCCTGGGGCTGGCGCTGATCTTGCCGGCCCAGGCTTTGGGGTGCGCTACGCTGGTGAGCCGACAGATCATACCGACCGATACGGCCGCTTGGTCCGGCCGACCATTCAGTGGCGTCGAAATGGATGCGGAGGAACTCCAGCGGGAATTCCAGAAACCCGCGAGCGCCGACGCGGTGCTGTCCACACCGTTCCTCGCGGCCGACCTGCTGCTCAGCGCCGTGGGGGATACCGCCCTGCTTCCCGTGTGGGCGATGAATCGTCTGCTGACTCCCACTGACGAGTCGAGCCGGCCCGAAGCCCCGTCCCCGGCAAGCGAAACTCCGCAATGATTTCAACGGGGGATGGCGTTTGACACGTCACCCCGGAATGATGTCGCCAGGCTGATCAAACCTGACTCCTTGACCTTCATTTTCAGAACCGACCCGCGAAAGACCGAGCATGTCCGACCGCCGCATTCTTGTCACCAGTGCCTTGCCCTACGCTAACGGCCACATCCACATCGGGCACCTGGTGGAATACATACAGACCGACATCTGGGTGCGGTTCCAGCGACTTCACGGGAACCAGTGTGTGTTTGTCTGTGCTGACGATACCCACGGCACGGCGATCATGATCCGCGCCCGGCAGGAAGGCCGCAGCGAGGAAGCGCTGATCGCCGACATGCGCGAATCGCACATTCGCGATTTCGAGGGCTTCGATATCGAGTTCTCGAACTACGGCAGTACGAACAGCGCCGAGAATCGCGAACTGTGCGGTACGATCTGGAAGGGGTTGCGAGCCGCGAATCTGATCGTGGAAAAGGATGTCTCGCAGTTGTACGACACGAAAGCGGGAACCTTCCTGGCCGACCGGTTCGTGAAAGGGACGTGTCCCAACCCCGAGTGCGGGGCACCTAATCAATACGGAGACAGTTGCGACAAGTGCGGACACACGCACTCGCCGGCCGATTTGCTCGACCCGATCAGCACACTCACGGGGACGAAACCCGAACTGCGCAGCGCGAAGCACTTATTCGTCCAGATCGAGAGTCTGCACGCCTTTCTGGAGATGTGGACGCAGTCGGGAGACCACCTGCAGTCTGAGGTGGCGAATTACCTGCGCGGCCATTTTCTGGGCCAACCACTGCACGACTGGGACGTGTCGCGACCGGCGCCGTATTTTGGATTTGAAATTCCCGACAGCCCCGGCAACTACTGGTACGTCTGGTTTGACGCGCCCATCGGATACATGGCGTCACTGGCGGAATGGTGCCGCAAGAACGGCGAGAACTTCGACGACTGGTGGCCGCATGGCGAAAAGGCCAACTCGCGGGGCCCAGAAATCCACCATTTCATCGGGAAGGACATCACGTACTTCCACACATTGTTCTGGCCGGCCATGCTGTCGGCAGCGAAATTCAAATTGCCGGCCAAGGTCCACATCCATGGCTTTCTCACCGTCGGTGGCGAGAAGATGTCGAAGTCGAAGGGTACGTACGTGCGAGCCCGAACTTACCTCGATCATCTCGACCCGGCGTACTTGCGGTACTACTACGCCTCGAAACTGTCAGCGAAACTCGACGATCTCGACCTGAACCTCGAAGAGTTCGTCACGCGGGTGAATGCCGATCTGGTTGGGAAGGTCGTGAATCTGGCCAGCCGGACGGCACGGTTCCTCGAAGAAGAGGGGCTCTCGCCCCGGCGGGTTTTCGAAATGGCCGCGCGCGATGTCGATGGCGCAAGCTCCCATCAACTCGTCTCGCTGATCCCGGCATACGCCGAAGCGGCCGATCTGTTCCGCGCGAATTGCGAGGCAGGAGCTGAAATTGCTCGTCTCTATGAAGAGCGAGACTATGCCGCTGTGGTACGCCGAGTGATGCTGATCGCCGACGCGGCCAACCGGTTTGTTGATGCTCATCCTCCGTGGGACAAAACGATCACAGCGGGATTGCGGCAGGATTTCTGTACGATCGCACTGAATTTCTTCAAACAGATCGTCGTGTACCTGTCACCAATTCTGCCGCGACTGGCCGAACAGACAGAGCGCCTCTTGAACCTGCCGCCCGTCAGCGAATGGCGCTGGGCCGATCTGCAAGAGCCGTTGCCGGTTGGTGGCGTCGTAAGAAAATTCGAGCACATGCTGCAACGGGTTGACCCGAAAAAGGTGCAGGCGATGATTGCTGCCAGTACCGAAACCTCGGAAGCTGAACCGGCTCCGGCCCCGGCCCAGGCCGCAACCGGATACGACTCGGCCGATGCCCTGACGGCGGAGCCCCTGGCGGAAGTCTGCAGCATCGACGACTTTGCCAAGGTCGATATGCGCGTCGCCCGGGTGGTCGCGGCTGCCGAGGTGAAGGACTCGAACAAGCTGCTGCAACTGACGCTGAGTCTCGGTGGCGATACGCGGCGAAATGTTTTCGCCGGTATTAAAGGAGTCTACAAACCCGAAGACCTGATCGGTCGGCTGGTAATCTGCTGCGCGAACCTGGCGCCCCGAAAAATGAAGTTCGGGACCAGCGAGGGCATGGTGCTGGCGGCCGGTCCGGGCGGGAAGGACATTTTTATCCTGTCGCCGGACGCGGGGGCCGTGCCGGGGCAGCGCGTGCATTGAGCAGGGCAATTGCGTTGCGGGCGATGCATCGGTCTGGTTTTCCCGGGTATCGCCGGGTACGCTGGATGTGCGTGCGGCTGATGGACTGGCGCGCCACATTTTTGGGGCATCGGAAAGGGTTCAGACATGGATCAAAAATCCAAATTATTGGAACGAATCACTATTGAGGAAGGCAAATGCGGCGGCCGGCCGTGCATTCGCGGCAAGCGGATCCGTGTTGTCGACATCCTTGAGTTGCTGAGCGCGGATGCCTCGTTCGAGGAGATCCTGAGCGATTATCCCTACCTGGAACGAGACGATATTCTGGCCGCGCTCGAGTACGCCGCCCGCCAAATAGATCATCGGATCCTGCAGGTGACATGAAAGTCCTCGTTGACGAGTAATTGCCGCCCGCACTGGCAAAATTCCTAATCATGAATGGTTGGGACGCCCTCCACATTTCGAATGCAGATCTCGATGAAACACCTGATCGGGACATCTGGCGAATGGCAAGTCACATGGGCTGCGTGATCATTTCCAAGGACGAAGATTTCGTCCATTTCGCAACTGCCGAACCATTTGGGCCGCAACTGATTTGGGTCCGACTGGGAAACTGCCGCCCTGAAGAACTGATTTCGGCGTTTGCAAGGCTCCTCCCGGAAATAACGACCTCGTTGGAAGAGGGGGAGCGGATCGTCGAAATTCGATAGGCCTTAAGTTGATGGCTGCATTCCTTGCAATTCTCGGCGTCGCAGTTTGCGCATTCGGCGTGTGGCTCGTTGTCCGAATTGTCAACCGCCGCGAGCGCTGGGCCAAATGGACCGGGGCCGCGTTCGTGATTTTGCCAACGGTTTACGTATTAAGTTATGCGCCTGTGATTCGATTGCGAAATGGACCAGACTGGGCAATGGAATCGAACGGCACGGGGCACCCCAGTTTTACCGACCCGTTCTTTGAAACGCCGGCACTTTACTACCCACTGGAGCGCCTGATCGACGAAGAACCGATCTGGGAGTGTCATCAAAAGTGGGCGCGCCTCTGGCGGGTGGAACTGACCTGCCAACTTCAAAGGTTTGTGCGACAACATCGCCGCGAGATTGACGGATACCGGATGCAGTCGGTCGGCGATTGAGCTGGGGCCGATTTCGTGGAAAACTGCGCCCCCAGATCGCTCGGCAGTCGCAGACTCAATCCGATTCCGGTTCAGCGTCGCTCCGATCGGACCCTGACCTGGCCGATGGCCCTGTCAGGGTCACCCGCAAGACCGCGCAACCCCAGACTTCGAGATCTTCGGCGGCTGAAGGACGTGTTTGGGGACCGTCCGCTGAGACGGCCGGGTGAATTCGGTCTGGTTGTGGCAGGCAATCGGACGCGTACATATAGTGAACTCGTGAGTGGAACGGAGACATCAGCCGGGCACGACGCCCAAACCTCACGACACGCATCGTCATCCAGCAAGGCAACGCCATGAAATTCGCCATTTGTCAGGAATTGTTCGAGAACTGGGACTGGGAACGGCAATGCCGGTTCATCGCCGAGGTGGGCTACCAGGGGATTGAGGTCGCACCGTTCACGTTAGCCGCCCGGGTCACCGACGTTTCCGCGGAACAGCGTAAGGCATTGCGACAGACCGCCGCGGAGCATGGATTGGAGATCCTGGGCCTGCACTGGCTGCTGGCCAAGACCACGGGACTGCATCTGACGTCACCGGACGCAGGGGTCCGCCGGGCGACTTCCGCCTATC
Source organism: Planctomycetota bacterium (assembly GCA_018242565.1). GTDB lineage: Bacteria > Planctomycetota > Planctomycetia > Planctomycetales > Planctomycetaceae > JACQFH01. Next base: position 4,700 of record JAFEBR010001135.1, read on the forward strand.
TGAGCGAACTGACACACGCCTGCGCGGACCTGGGAGGGGACATTCTGGTCTTCGGATCGCCCGGACAGCGAAGTCTCGACGCTCAGACGTCGCGTGAACAGGGGATGGAGCGGGCCGCCGAGGTCTTGCGGGCCTGCGTTCCCGCACTGGAAGCGCGAAACGTGAAGCTGTGCATGGAACCGCTGACCCCTAAAGAGACGAATTTTCTGAATACGTGTGCCGACGCGGTCGAGTTGATCGACCGGGTGGGCAGTCTGCAACTGCGGTTACACCAGGACGTGAAGGCCATGCTGTCGGAACCGACACCGATTCCAGAGCTGATTAAGCAGTTCGCGAACCGGGTCGGGCACTTTCATGCCAACGACGGCAACCTGCTGGGTCCGGGAATGGGCCCGACCGACTTTGATCCGATCATGCGAGCGCTCGTCGCGACCGGATACACCGGCTGGGTGTCGGTCGAAGTGTTCGATTACGCTCCGGGCTGTGAGCGCATCGCGCGCGAGAGCATCGAATGTCTGCGGAGCGCGCTGTCGCGCGCGTCGTGACGCGCCTCTGCAGCGCGGAATAGTTGTCGGTCTGAGAGACGAAGCAACACACCGCGAGCGCCAAATTCTCAATGACGCGCGAAAAAAATTGCGTCGCTCGCGGCGCAATTTCAATTTTTTCAAAAATTTTTTTCGTGCCTCTCATGACGCTGTGAAAAGCGCACGAGCATTCGCGCGGCGCGCGCTGCAGGCCCGAACCGTAATCAGCCGCCACAGTGCAATAACTGCGAAAATACCGTATTTTTTCGAATTTTCGTTATTTTCTGTCCACCCGCGTGTGACACCCACTTATTTTACCGCCAACAGACGCGGACCGCGCGACAGGTTGCCGCGCCAGGGTGGCGCGAGGGCCAAAAGAGGCGGTTTTCAGGCAGAAAACGCGAAAATTTGCTTGCACATTTTTCGGAAATGCTTACTATGCAACTCGTGAAACGCGTGAATCCTCGCCGAGTGATCCCGATCACTGGCGATTGAACAATAAAATGTTCAACTCGTTTCCAAGTCAGGAGAGTTCAAGAGGATTCACCGTCGGCCTGTCATGGTTGACAGGTCGAGAAGATTCAAAGTGGAGTGACTCAGTTCTGTTTAGTTTGCCCGGTTCCGGCGGCAGAACGGTTGCTCATCTGGTTCACAAAGGATTACGACAATGGCCAAGAAAGCTGCTAAGAAACCCGCCAAGAAGGCTGCCAAGAAGAAGGCTGCGAAGAAGTAATCTTCGCGTCTCTGTGCGGTAGCAGTCGCACACCCAGCTACAACAAGCATGAAGCGGTCGATCCATCTCGACCGCTTCTGCTATTTCCGGGGGGCCGCTTTGCTCCTCGGCTCGACAGGCCCTCTCGGCCAGACAAACCCCCAAGACCGTCGCCTCGGCCACAGGCGAATGTCACCCTCGGGGATCGACGCTTCAGGCAGACGGCGCGCTCTCCCGGCGCATGCCCCAGACCATGGGGCTTAATCGGTCAGATGGGGGATGGGCCGACCTTCAATTTCCGAGAAGGCGTTCTGCGCGGCTCGTTGTTCAGCGGCTTTCTTATTGGCCCCCCAGGCCGGATGGAACAGGCTCGTGCCGATCTGCGCGGCCACCTTGAAACACTTGGAGTGGTCGGGGCCCTTTTCATCGAGCAACTGGTAGTGCGGAGTCTCGCCAAACTTCTTCTGGGCCAGTTGCTGCAGCAGACTCTTATAATTCCGGCCGTGGTCGACACCGCCCGCCAGTTCGATTTCGGGGCCCATCACCCGTTCGAGGACCTGCTGGGTGACTTCCCAGCCACCGTCGAGAAATACGCCGGCAATGAGAGCCTCGAACACCGCGGCGGCGACGGACATGGGGACCGAGGCATTGATCGCCAGTCCCTTACCCAGGACGAGCGACTTGGGCAGACCGAGTGCTTCACTGACCCGGGCACACGTTTGCCGACTGACGACGATCGACTTGATGCGGGTCAGTTCTCCCTCGGTCTCTTCGGGGTACAGGCGGTAGAGCATCTCACAGATGACCGCCCCCATGATGGCATCGCCCAGAAACTCGAGGCGTTCATTCGACGCCAGGCGGTGATTGGCCCCTGAAGCATGGGTCAAACAGTTCCGCAAGAGATCGCGGTTCTGGAACTGATACTGCAGCGCTGCCTCACATTGCAGCAGCATCTCCTCGCTGTGATCCGCATCAACACGCCGATTCATGGCATGCAGACTCCTGATGGTGTGGAACGGATTCCACCGGCGGCGCGGGAGTTCAGGCTTCAGCCGGTCAGGGAACGAGACCCTCCGACGGAAGCCGGGACTCCAACCCAGCCTTCCCCGGGAAATCTTCCTGAAGAAGGGGGATTCACTGAATCCCAACCGGACACATCTACTCCTCTAATCGACGGAACAGGCTTTGTCAATTCGCCGGGGCAATGGAAAAGTGGGTGCCGGGCCGGTAGATTGGACTAATGACGCTGCGAGTCAACAACATCCGCCTGCCCATTGGAGAACCGGAACAGCGGCTTCGGGAAGTCCTGGCACAGACGCTGGGGGTCACAGTCGAGGATGTTTCGCGGTTTCGCATCCTCCGCAAAAGTCTGGATGCCCGCTCACGTCACGACCTGGTTTTCGAGTATTCGGCGGCTGTCGATCTGGGGGCCGATGAACCCCGCGTGTTTCAGGCCCGGCGGGATGCCCGGGTCGAAGCCTATGTCCCCCCGGTGTTTGAAGAGCCAAACGTCGGAAATGGCGGGTTGCGGACGCGTCCGGTCGTCGTGGGGTCTGGCCCGGCGGGTCTGCTGGCCGGGTATTACCTGGCCTTGCGGGGGTATCATCCGCTGGTGCTCGAACGGGGCCAGGCCGTTCGCGAGCGGGTGCCTGCCATTCGCCTGTTCGATCGCGGCGGCGATTTTGACCGCGAAAACAACTATCTGTTTGGTGAGGGAGGAGCCGGCACCTTCAGCGATGGCAAACTCACCTGCCGCATGAGCGGTCCCGATGTGGACTGGGTCCTCGAGCGTTTTGTGGAATGCGGCGGGAAACCCGAGATCCGGTACGAACACCGTCCGCACCTGGGAAGTAATCGGCTCCCGTTGCTGGTTCGCAATTTCCGTCGCAAGATCGAGGCATTGGGAGGCGAATACCGATTCGGCTGCCGGGTCGACCGCCTCGACCTGGCCGATGGCCGGATCTGCGGCCTGCAGACGTCAACCGGATATATCCCGGCAGACGTAGTCGTGCTGGCGATCGGCCACAGTGCCCGCGACACGTATGAAATGCTGGTCGAACTGGGTTTGCCGCTGCAGTCCAAGCCATTCCAACTGGGTTTGCGAATCGAACAACCCCAGGAGCAGGTCAATCGCCATAAGTATGCTCGCCCCAGCGACATCGAGATTCTGGGAGCCGCCGATTACACCCTGGTGGCCCGAGGTGAAGTCGACCTGTTCACCTTTTGTATGTGTGCCGGGGGATGGATCATCCCCAGTGTTTCTGAACCCGAGATGTTCTGCACCAACGGCATGAGCAATTCACGGCACGATACGCGGTTCGCAAACAGCGGATTGGTGGTGACCGTCGATCCCAGGACATTGATTGGCGATCATCCGCTGGCCGGGGTCGAGGTCCAGCGACGATGTGAGCGGGCGGCGTTCGAACTGGGAGGGCGGAATTACCTGAGCCCTATCCAGCGGGCGAGCGATTTTGTCGCGGCACGCGCCCCCAACCCGGCCGATCGGCTAGAATGCTCGTACCAGCGGGGAACTGTTCCGCTGGCACTGGATCAGGTCCTGCCACCGGGGGTGGCCCAGGCAATCCGCGCGGGATTACCGATCATGGACCGAAAATGGCGAGGCGACTTTCTGAAAGACGCGGTGTTGGTGGGGCCCGAAATGCGCGGTAGTTCTCCCGTACGAATTGCCCGCGACCCCCAGAGTCGGGAATGTCCGGGAGTGCGGGGGTTGTATCCGATTGGCGAAGGGGCGGGATACGCCGGTGGGATTGTCAGCGCCGCCGTGGATGGGCTGAGATCCGCCAAATCGATCGTGCAACACTATGCCCCTTTGACCAAAACCTGAGGGAACGAGTGTGCCGGCGCGAGGCGTGATCTGTAAGAACGATTTTGTCACCGAGGAGTAAGGCATGGCGAAGAAGAAACCGGCCCCGAAGAAAAAGCAGCCCACCCCCAAACGGACCGCGCCACGCAAAGCGGCCCGTAAACCGGTGCAGCAGAATCCCCGTAAAGGGGCCCGGGTGGTGGCCAAAAAGAAGCCGGCCGCCTCGGCCAAAGCCGCCGCGCCTCCCGCGAGTGCTTCCCGGACTGCCCCTGCAGCAACGAAGTCAGCCACAACGCCGCAAGATAACGCTCCCTCGCTGGGTCGTCCGAAGATTACCGCCGAGGCTGATCTCGATCTCTTCTTCAAAGACGATTATCACGCCCGCCAGATCTTCAAATTTCTCAACGTCCAGACCGTCAAAGAATTGGAACGATACACCGCGGGCGAAATCTTGCGCCGGCTGTCGAATCCGATCAAAGAGACGGTCGAACGCATTCGCCGATCGCTGGCCCAGCACAATCGCTGCCTGACCGGTGACGAAGAGTACGCGCTGGGACACAAAGACAACGGCGCGCCGGCTTCCGGTCGGTAAAGGGAGACCAAATCGGTCGATCGATCGCTGAGGAAACGGCCGCCAGAGATCGAATGGCTGAAACACGGACCGACATCGACATTAGCGGATAGGTCCGCCAGTTCGACGTGCAGCAGGAACGATTTCCCACCGCGAGTCTGGGAAATGCCTGAGCCCAGACGATCAGGCGTCGCCTGACGCCGGGGGGAGCCCCGGTTTTTCCGTGACCGATTCGGCAACGGGCGGATCAGCCGTGATTAACGAGGTGATGTTCGTCCCAGGTTTGAGTTGGGGTACGGTTTTGTGTTCGTCGATGATCTTGTAGATCTGCTCGGCGTCCATCACTTCTTTTTCCACCAGTTCACGGGCCAGATGATCGAGGATCTCGCGCTTGGTGGTCAACACTTCGTATGCGGTCTGAGCCGCATGGTCGATGATCCGTTTGACTTCGAGATCGATTTCCCGCAGGGTCTGCTCGCTGTGGCTGTATTCGGTCTGCGAAGTGAACTGCACTGCCGCGAACGGATTTCGGCCGCTGTCGCGGTAATTGACCCGCCCGAGTTTCGGGCTCATGCCGAATTCCATCACCATCCGGCGGGCGATGTCGGTGGCTCGTTCCAGGTCGTTTTGAGCCCCCGTCGAAATCTCGTTGTAGACGATTTGCTCGGTGGTGATCCCCCCCAGCATGACGCAGATGCGGCTTTCCAACTCGCTCTGGGTGATCAAATTCCGTTCGTCCGTCGGAGCCTGCCGCATGTAACCGAGCGCGCCCAGTCCGCGGGGAATGATCGAGATCTTGTGGACCGGATCAGTATTCGGCAGGCTGCAGGCCACCAAGGCATGCCCGCACTCATGGAACGCCACCCGTTTCTTCTCTTCGGGGGGAATAATGCGGGTCTGCTTTTCGAGGCCGGCGACGACCCGTTCTATGCCCTCTTCGAACTCGGCCACTGTGACCCGGTTCTTGTTTTTGCGGGCTGCCAGCAGGGCCGCTTCATTCACCAGGTTGGCCAGATCGGCCCCCACAAAACCGGGGGTCAGCTTGGCAACATGCTTGAGATCGACATTGTCATCGACTTTGATCTTGCCCACGTGGACCTTGAGGATCGCTTCACGCCCCTTGATATCAGGCCGGTCAACAAGTACATGCCGGTCAAAACGCCCGGGGCGCATGAGCGCAGGGTCGAGCGTTTCGGGACGGTTCGTGGCGGCCAGCACAATCACGCTCTGATCGGACGAGAAACCGTCCATTTCGACCAGCAGCGCGTTGAGGGTCTGTTCCCGCTCATCGTGTCCGCCGGGGTAACCGCTGCCGCGGACTTTCCCCAGCGCGTCGAGTTCATCAATGAAAATAATGCTGGGTGAGCGCGACGCCGCCTGACTGAACATGTCACGGACACGGGCCGCCCCCACGCCCACAAACATTTCGACGAAGTCTGAACCAGACAGGCTGAAGAAGGGAACTCCCGCTTCGCCTGCGATGGCCTTCGCGAGCAGCGTTTTCCCCGTACCCGGAGGGCCCACCAGCAGAACGCCGCGAGGAATCCGCCCCCCCAGCGCCTGGTATTTGCCCGGGGAACGCAGAAACTCGACAATCTCCCGCAATTCCTCGACCGCTTCGTCGTTGCCGGCCACATGCTCGAAGGTCACATCGAGGTCTTCCTGGGCATGCATCCGGCCGCGACTGCGTCCAAACGACAAGGCTGAGCCCGCTCCACCGGTCCGGCGGAGAATGAAAAAGAAAATCAGCAGGCCCAAAGCCAGTACCGAAACCCAACTGATCAACAGGGCGATTTCGGAAGGGGGCCGTTCGTAACTGACGCGGATTCCCTGTTTTTCGGCGAGTTGTCGCAGGCGTTCCCGCCCCACGTCGGCGATCCCAACGATGGGAACGATGTATTTACGGGCCAACTCTTTGCGGGCTTCGCTGGTGGCTTTATCGCCCGACTCGGGGGTTGCTTCGGCACCCGGCTTATCACGCAAGTCGGGCAAAGTTTCGACGGTGATGAACTTCTCGCCGATTGTCAGCTTGGCGACGTTGGTCGCAGAGAATTTCGGCCCCTTCGGGTCACGTTCCGGGTCGAGACGGTTCTCTAATTCTCCGGCCGTAATCTCGTCTGAGGGGGGCTTGGAGTAATAAAGGTGCCATGCCGTGGCGACCACCAGGACGATGATCACGTACATGACGATATTCAGCCCGCCTCCGCGGTCTGAACGGCCCTTATGATTTCCCGATCCGGAGGGTTTCGGCGAACTACCCGATGAATTGCTTGGATTCGATTTTGCCATGGCTGAATTATAGTCTATGCGTGAGGCAAATGGGGGTCAAACGGGGAAAAAGGGGGCTCTCGCGGGCTCACCTGCCTACGAAAAGTGGCAGAAAACTCGGCGGGAACGGCAAAAACTGGGGCGGAACACGACTGACTGGCCGGTCAGGTCACCACGAGTTGCTGCCAGCGGATCACATGCTGGCAGTCTTCGACACACCAGAAGACGACCAGGATCTGCCCGTCACCCCGGTCAACGAGGCTCGGATAGCCGAATTTCAATGGGGCCGGTTCCGAACCCACCGGCCGCCCCGCCGCTGCCGAGCGATCCTGCCAGACCGGGTGTTCTTCGATCGGAATCCATTGGTCGCCGTCAATTTTGGCAATCTGGGCCCACAGGCCCGGCTTATCGAGACGGCGGTACAAACAGAGAACTCGGCCATCGCGCAGCGCCAGCAGCTTGGCCGTTTCCCCCTGCAGGCCGTTTTCACGAGGCGGGGTAAACAGCCGGCCATCGTGCGAAACGGCATAACGATTGGGGAGGCTGGTCCCTGTGGTTTCGTCGAACGACCAGACGACTGCAACCAGCCGACCATCGGGAAGCTGGGTCAATCCCTGCTCCCAGGAACAAACGTGCCGGGCCGACTGATCGATGACTCGCAGATAATCGGGCCAGGTTCGACCTCGGTCGTGCGAGACTAGAGCAATCGCCTGCATGCCCTGGGGGCATTCCCCCTTCCAACTGCGCCACGTGGAGGTGGGAGCCAGCCAACGGCCGTCTGCTAGTTCCACAATCCGATGGCAAAGCTCAAACGCAGGACCCACCAGGGGTGGGGCCAGCGACTGCGGACCTTTCCAGGTCCGACCTTCGTCGGCACTGCGCAACAGAAACAAGTCCATGGGCACATAGCCCAGGTTTTCGCGGTTGATCAAGCCTTCGTTCGGATCGTCACGATAGAAACGACCTCCCAGGCCAACCAGGGTACCGTCCTTGAGTGCGCCGACGCGGACGGAATGGGTCGATCGGCGGGTGGTCGTATCCTGAAACAGCGGGGTCGGTTCCGACCAGGTCAGTCCCCCATCAAGCGACCGCGACTGGCAGGTGTGATAGTCGAGCGCTTCGACGGCCTGGGCTAGGTCGAATGTGGCGAGCAGGTGCCCCTGCGACAGATTCACCAGCGAGGGATGCCAGGCATGGATCGCTGCCAGGTGGGGCCGGGGATTACGGTAGACATGCCCAGAGGCGAGCAAACGGATCATGAGAAACTTCTGGAGAAAGGTATAACAGCAGGATACCGGGTCATCCCGCTCGAAACGAGGGAATTCGGCCCCGGCGAACCCCCATCCCCTCACAACCGTCGCATCTGCGCTGCCGACGGGTTGGCACGGATTTCAAGAACCATTCCGCCGGGCGGGTCGCTTCGAAACCGCCGGCACATTCGACCCGTTGAAGAGTCGTTTCGCGGCGGGTGAGCCTGAACTCACTTGCGGCCGGTGCGTCGCCGTGCCAGACTGCAAAGCTGGCTTTTCTCCGCAAAAATCCGCTCGGATGTCTCAATTCTGATGAACCAGCACTCATCCGCCTCGCCAGCCGTCGGGCCAGTTTCCGAGCGGGCACTCCCCTGGCTGATCGTCCTGTTTGTGGGGAGTGGTTGTGCCGCGCTGATCTACGAAATCGTCTGGTTTCAGATGCTGCAACTCGTGGTCGGTTCGTCGGCCGTGTCACTGGGGACGCTGCTGGGAACGTTCATGGGTGGCATGTGCCTGGGCAGCCTGTTGTTGCCGCGCTGGATCTCGGCACGTCGTAATCCGCTGCGGGTGTATGCCTGCCTGGAAATCGGCATCGGCCTGATAGGACTGGCCGTACTGTACGGCTTGCCGGCCCTGGGGGCGGTGTACTCGAACTGGACCGGTTACGGTCACGCCGGCATGGCGCTGCGGGGCGTGGTGGCGGCGATCTGTCTGTTGCCGCCGACGCTGTTCATGGGGGCGACCCTGCCGGCCATTGCCCGCTCGATCGAAACGACTCCTGCCGGCATTTCCTGGCTGGGCTTTTTTTACGGAGGCAACATTGCCGGCGCCGTGTTTGGCTGCCTGCTGGCGGGCTTTTATCTGCTGCGCGTCTACGACGTGGCGGTGGCCACCTATGTCGCCGTGGCGATCAACGTGGGGGTGGCCGTCGTGGCGCTGCTGCTGTCGGGGCGCTACCAGGCCGGCCCGGAGTCAGCGACAACCCCCACCTCTGCGGAAGGTTCGTGGGTTCGCACGGGATCCGTCTACCTGGCCATTTTTCTCTCGGGACTGACGGCTCTGGGTGCGGAAGTGGTCTGGACGCGACTCTTATCGCTGCTGCTGGGTGGCACAGTCTATACGTTTTCGATCATCCTGGCGGTATTTCTGACCGGATTGGGAATTGGCAGCAGCCTGGGCTCGTGGTTTGGTCGGACCAGTCGCCACCCGGGAATAGCGCTGGGGATCTGTCAATTACTGCTGGCCGGCACCATTGCCTGGACCGCCTGGCAGTTGTCGGTGTCGCTGCCGTTCTGGCCGATCCGTCCGTCGCTGTCGGCCAGTCCGTGGTTCATTCTGCAACTGGATCTCTTGCGCTGCCTGTGGGCCATTCTGCCGGCGGCCTGTTTGTGGGGGGCCAGTTTCCCGCTGGCGCTGTCTGCCGCGGCAGCACCGGGGCAGGATCCTGGCCGACTGGTCGGACGGGTGTACGCCGCGAACACCGTGGGGGCCATCCTGGGCGCGCTGGCGTTCAGCCTCTTACTGGTGGGCACACTCGGTTCGCAGAAGTCACAGCGGGAACTAATGGGCTTGGCGGGGTTGTCGGGAGCGAGTGTGCTCTATGGCATGATCTGGAGTCGCCGTCCGGGGACCCCACCCCTGTCGGTGTTGCGACGAATCGCCGCCTCGCTCGTCGTAGCCGCAGCAGGTGGACTGGTGGTCTGGGGCGCTCGACAGCTTCCTGACATTCCCTGGGAACTGGTCGCCTTCGGACGAAACGTCCCCACCGAAGTCGG
>JAFEBR010001136.1 GCA_018242565.1 Planctomycetota bacterium
AGGCGAACACGAAGCCGCTGCCCATCACTGGCCCGCGTGATATGGAGCAACGCCCGGCAGCCAGAAACCGACCGACCAACGCACTGGGGGCCCGTCCATAAAATGCCCAAAGGGAAACCGAACCTCGGCCTGGGTTGTCGAAGGTCCCACCGGGGGCGAGATTCGACAGCCCAGGTCCAGCGCAGTGTCAGCCTAGGTGGCCCGCATCATCGTCGGCGAAATGACGAAAACCGGGGGACTGCTGGTCCCCCGGTTTTCGTGAAGCAGAAAGCCGATTCGATCGACAGCCGCCAAGGGCATCGATTCATCCTGACTTCCTGCCAATCATTCTGCCTTGCCAGCATCGACTTCCAGTTTGGGCAATGCGGCTTTGAGTCGGGCGATTCCGGCGGCGGTGACTTTGCTCGCAGTCACATTGACGCGCCGCAACGACTGTATGCCAGCCAGATGGTCCAACCCAGTGTCGTCAATATTGGTCTCGGCCAGGTCGAGATCTGTCAGACTCTCGAGAGATTTCAAATGCGCCAGACCGGCGTTCGAGATGTTTGTGTGCCGGAGTGAGATGATCTGCACGTTCGGGCGCTGCGTCGCAAACCGTTTCAGCGTGTCATCATCCACGAGCGAATAATACCCCAGAAAGGCGCCGGGGATCGTCTTATTTTCTCCGGTCGCCAGATTCCAATCTGGTCCCATGGCGCAGCCTTGTCGAACCTGGTAGTCGATATCACCTCGCTGCCAGTATTGAATGTGCTGGGCGACGGCCTTGGCGAATTCCGCCGACGTGGTTTGCTCAATCGATCCCATTTTCGCCGTCAAACTCGAATTCACGTCACTCACGCCCAAATCGAGGTGTTTGAAGGGAATCGCACGGAGCAGAGCCTGATCTGCGTAGACGCTTTCGACGATCGATTCGAGCGTGGCTCGTGGTTCCGGACGTGACACGGGAATCGCTTCTTTCCACAAGAAGCTCAGTCGTACGCCCTGGGCGTCTTTTTTCTCGTCGGCGTACGCACCGTTGGCCACCACTCCAAAATCAAGCATGACCTTGCCCGATTCGACGTCGAACGCATCGATGGGCCGACCACGCGGAATCAGCACCCACCACTTCACGTTGATGCCATCATGATCCGCCTGTGCCAATTCGATCTGAAACCAGCCATGCCCTTGCGGCGACGATCGACCGTGGGTCGCCGGTCCTTCGACAAAGTACAACCCCGGCTGCAGCATCCGACGCCGAAGCGGAAATTTCGCCAGCGTTTCTTCCGTCCCGCGTACCGATGCCATCAGTGCCACGCCGCCATTTTCGAATTGAACAGCGCGATGTACGGCATAGATCAAGCCATCCCGTTCCGTGACGTGGGCGGCCGTTCGCAGATCGACCAGCCGTTGAAAAATCTCGTCGGCATCGACGATTTCGACCTGGGGTCCGAAATTCGGCTGAAACGATTCCGGGGGAACGGCGATATCATATTCCCAGGTGCGGACGGTACGAACGACCCACTGGCCCTGGACCTTTTCGTGCGTCTCCATGCGTCGGACCAGAGAATCCGCACTGACGTAGACGAACGATTCGTGCATCAATTCGCGACCCGCCGGTTCGACGCCAGCCGGCACCGGGGGTGGAACGACCTGGTAACACCGGCAGGGAATTGAGCCGATTTCCTTATCTCCGTCGGCGAATCGGCGGCAATGGCGCTCTAGTTCGAGCTTGATGTCCAACGCCTGGTCGAGCATCCAGTCGGGACCTTGCGTCTTCGTTCGCGATCCGAAACTGGCCCCCCGGGTATACTCCCAGAGAAACTGACCATCGTCGATCCGCGTCAGTTCATCTGACACGCAGGCGAACCCCACGCCGCGAGCAAACCACAAGTCCCCCGCCCGTCGCATCACACCCGCGGGTCCCGCGAACTCAGACACCACATGGATCGTACTGACTTTCTCGGCCGCGGTACGGACTTGAGCATACAATTTCGAGCCTTCGCTGTGCGACCAAACCAGTTGCCAAACGGCGACCGCCAGCCCCAGCGACGTGGCCAGGCCCAGCGCTAAACGACTCAGCCGGCGTCGCCCACGCGGCCGTTGAGTCGAATCAGGCCGCTCACCAACGATCGACCGGTTACGAGACAGTTGTCGGGCTGCCAGTCGCACGCGTTCGATTGCCGACTCATCGAGCGGTGTCGAAGCCAGACTGCGAGCGGCATCAGCCAGGGCGTGGGGCAGTTCGGTGTCGAGATCAGGATCAGGGCTCATGGTAAACCTCTTTCTGCAAGGGATCTAACTGCAGGATTTGTTGCAATTGTTTTCGGGCTTTAAACAAGGCGACTGACACGGCTCCCGGCGTCGTTTCCAACGCCGCGGCGATTTCGTCGCGTGACAGGTTTTCAAAATACGTGAGGGCAAACACGGCCGCGGGTTGTCGAGGCAGTTCGCTGACCGCCGCCTGTAACCGGTCGCTGAGTTCGCGGGCTTCCAATTTGGCCAGTGGCTCATCGACCGCGGAAGGCGGCACACCATCGAGCGGCCCAAATTTTCGGCGGCGGCGCACGAGGTCGATCGCCCGAAAGGTGGCGATTCGGCACAAGCATCCGCGCCAATCGGTCACTCGACCGGCCGCCGCCAGTTCGAAAGCCTCGCGGAACGTCTCCTGGGCAACGTCTTCTGCATCATGGGTTTGCCCCACAATGCGGAATGCAACGCCGAACACGAGCCGAGCGTGGGCATCCACAATCTGTTCCCAATCGGGCATCATTTTCTCCACAAAATCACACCGGTGTCACCATAGAAATCGCAGAGCACGAGCGCGCATTACCAGAAATGGGTGCCGGCCGGTGAGTTTTCCGGGGAATACCATTGCGTCGATGGCCAGACTGTCGGCGAGATCTCCCGCACGTGCGGCCTGGCCTGATCTACCACAGTACCTCGTGACGAGCCACCACGGGGAAAGGTCGATTTCGAATCCTGCGACAGTTCCCTGGAAACAAGTGGCCCGAAATGACGTTTCGAGGTGGCGTAGCAGGCAGAGAATGGCCCCCTTCCGCGAGGGCCCCTTCCTGGCCACCAGAGCATCTGCTGGAAATTCGTCGGCTCCAAAACCAAGGGCGAAACGGCAGCAGCATCGTCTCGGGTCTGATGACGCCACCGATTCATCCGCTTTACATGTTTCCGGCAAGTGGTCGCAATGCCGGAGCTTCTTTGCGCCTTTGCGGCTTTGCGTGAGCCCCTTTTTTCTCAGCAACCACCGTGACCATAACATCCGGGGACAATGCGCACCTTCACTCACCGGCTTACAATCTGTGAGAATCTGCGCAATCTGTGGATTTCCCTCACGCGGTGCGGCCGTCACACAACGGTTCATTTCGCTGACGAGGCTGCATCTGCCATACACGACTGCCAGGAGCAAACATCGCTCGTCGTGACTGCCAGGAAAACCGATCAACCAGCCAGCTTACGCCGGCCGTTCGCCGGGCCTTTGTGTCGGCACGTTTTCTGGTGGTGAACGGTTTGCAGAAATCAGGGCACGCCAAGCCGCGAAGGCGCAAAGGAGTTTGAGCACCGTCCAGACCGCCTGCGAAACCTCGTGCTCCCATCGGCTGACTGATCGCTGACACTCCACCGACGCATCAGCTTTACATCTTTCAGGCAAGTTGTCGCCATGCCGGGGCTTCTTTGCGCCTTTGCGGCTTTGCGTGAGCCCCTTTTTTCTCAACAACCACCGTGACCGTAACATCCGGGGACACTGCGCGTCTTCACGCCCACGCTTACAATCTGCGAAAATCGGCGCAATCTGTGGATTTCCCTCACACGTGGTGGCCGTCGCACGACGGTTCATTCCACTGACGGGCCTGCGTCTAACGCACACGCCTGCGCGGATCAACCATCGCTCATCGTGACTGCCAGGAAAACCGATCAACCAGCCAGCTGACGCTGGCCGTTCGCCGGGCTGTTGTGTCGGCACGTTTTCTGGTGGTGAACGGTTTGCAGAAATCAGGGCACGCCAAGCCGCGAAGGCGCAAAGGAGTTTGGGCACAGCATGAACCGCCGGCGAAACCTCGTGCTCGCATCGACCAAACGATCGCAGACACTCCACCGATTCGTCAGCTTTACATCTTTCAGGCAAGTCGTCGCCATGCCGGGACTTCTTTGCGCCTTTGCGGCTTTGCGTGAGCCCATTTTTTGAAAAAACACAGTAACCGTTACATCCGAAGACACTGCGCGTCTTCACTCCCCGTTACGATCTGTGAAGATCTGCGCAATCTGTGAGTTTCCCCCGACGGGCGGTGCCCCTCGCGCAACAGTTCATTCCGCTTACGAGGCGGCGCCTGACGCACACGCCTGCGCGGAGCAACCATCGCTCGTCGCGACTGCCAGGAAGACCGATCAACCAGCCAGCTTACGCTGGCCGTTCGCCGGGCCGTTTCGCCGGGATGACGGTGCCTGCCGCGAGTGAGTACAGCCGGATACGAAGGGTGGCGGAACAACGAGAATTCGCTGTGAACGATCTGAGCATCCGCGATTCGCGTTTCGCTTACGGTCAAAACCGAACGCCGGCTTATTGGCCTGAATCTCTCGGATAGCTCGGTGGCCGATTGCGGCAGGCAGAGACCGCTCTACGACGACTGATCGTCACCACGCCTCGACCGGTCGGGCGCTATTTTCGAGTCGTCGGCGCATAATCAGGCGAACCTCCCACCGGCGCATGACGTCCAGTATCTTCAAGAAACACGGGGCCACACCGGGCTCACACGGAAATTCGCCAAGTTCAAGCCACACATCAGATGACGGGAAAACGATGAAAACCGGATACAGCGGACCACTGGAACAGGTCAACGATTGCTGCTGGCGGATTCCCAAATCCTACAAAGAGGGCATGCGCGTTGACGGCTTGATCTACTCCAGTGAAGAGATGATCGCTCAGGTCAAAGGGGACCAGGCTCCCGAACAGGTGGCCAACGTCGCCTTCCTCCCTGGAATTCAGGTCGCCAGCCTGGCGATGCCCGATATCCACTGGGGTTACGGCTTCACCATCGGAGGAGTCTGCGCCACCGATCCGGCCGAGGGAGGTGTCATCTCCCCCGGCGGTGTGGGTTACGACATCAACTGCGGCGTCCGGCTCGTGCGCTCAAACCTCTTCTATCGCGATGTCAAACCCCAGTTGTCGAACCTCATCGACTTTCTGTTCAAGACCGTGCCTACCGGTGCGGGAAAATCCGGAAAGTACCGGTTCACTCCCCGCGAACTGCGGCAGTTGATGGCCGAGGGGGTCCCCTATCTGCTCTCGCGCGAACTGGCTGATCCACGCGACATCGAATTCGCCGAGGCCCGCGGTCGGCTGGAAGACGCCGAACCCGACAGCGTCAGCGAACGGGCGGTGGAGCGCGGTCTGAGCCAGTGCGGCACCCTGGGATCGGGGAACCACTTCATGGAAGTGCAGGTGGTCGAGTCCATTTACGACGAAGCAGCGGCCGAGGTCATGGGATTACAGAAAGACATGGTCTGCGTCATGATCCATTCGGGTTCGCGCGGCCTGGGTTACCAGGTCTGTAACGACGCACTACTGATGCTCCGCGGCGTTCCCGAGCGGTACGGGATCCACCTGCCCGACCGGCAGTTGGCCTGTGCGCCGATCGACAGTCCGGAAGGACAGAAGTACATCGGTGCCATGCGAGCCGCGGCGAATTTCGCCTGGTGCAACCGCCAGCTCTTGCTGTGGCAGGCGCGCGAGGCGTTTGAACACGTGTTCGGCCAGACCTGGCAGAACCTCGAAATGGAGCTGATCTACGACGTGGCCCATAACATCGCCAAGTTTGAAGAACACCAGATCGGCGGTGTGGCGAAGAAAGTCTGGGTACACCGGAAAGGTGCCACCCGCGCTTTCCCGCCCCACCACTCCGAAATTCCCGAGAAATATCGCGAGATTGGACAGCCCGTGCTGATCCCCGGCGATATGGGTCGGGCCAGCTGGGTGCTGGTCGGACGACCGGGCAGCATGGAGCAGACCTTCGGCACCACGTGCCACGGCGCCGGCCGCGCGATGAGTCGCACGGCCGCCGTGAAACACGCCCAGGGCCGGCGGATCGACAAAGAGCTCGCCAGCCGGGGGGTGATCGCCCGGGCCCAGAGCTGGAAAGGACTGGCCGAAGAGCAGCCGGATGCGTCCAAAGACGTGAACCTTGTGGTTGACGTCGTACACCGCGCA
>JAFEBR010001137.1 GCA_018242565.1 Planctomycetota bacterium
ACCGCCGGGATAAACCCGGGCGGCTCGCTGGCGGTAGTTGATTGCGGGGGCGGCGAGACGTGCGGAACCCCCCGCGATGCTCCCCCCTTCGTTCGGGGGGGATTCGTAGTGGCTGTCGGCGGAGCGGCGGGGCAGGCGGGAGGTGCCGTGCCACGGGTGACTTGTTGGCAATACCGATTAACCAGCCAGTTGACGCTGGCCGTTCGCCGAAGGTGCTTTTGGGTGGCTCTGCCGGCGACATGGGGCAGCCCGCGCAGGCATGACACGCAGGCCATATCCTTGTGAAGTCGACTTACAGTTCAATCCGGCAGTTTGGCAGGTTTCGCCGCAGGGCCTCGGCTCCGGCGGCGGTGACTTTCGTCTCGGCCAGGTCCAGAAACTCCAACTGTTTCAGCGACTGAATTTCCTGCAGGCCCCGGTCCGAGATCAGCGACCGCCGCAGCCGCAGTGATTTCAGCGACGTCAGTGAGTTCAGCGATTTCAAGCCGTCGTCGCCGATCAGCGTTTCCTGCATATCGAGCCGTTCCAGCCCCGACAGCCAGGTGAAGTGCCGCAACCCTTCACCGGTTACCTGGGTCGAGTCGAGCACGAATTCACGCAGCTTGGTCAGACCCGACAGCAGACGCAGGTCATCATCACGCACCTTGGCCCGCGACAGCCGCAATACCGTCAGTCCTTCCAGCATCCCGAGATGGCGGATGCTGCCACCCACAAACGGCACGCCTCCCAGGTCGAGCGTCTTCAGGAGTTTCAAGGGCTTAAGCGCTACGAGGCCCGGCCCTTTCACCTGAGTGCGGGCCAGGTTCAAGACTTCGAGTTTGGGGAATGCCTGCAACCCGGACAGATCTTTGTCGGCGACGGCGGTTCCCGCCAGCGACAGGTCCACCAGACCGGTCAGCGGCTTCAGATTCTGCAGGACTGCGCCGGTCACTCGGGTTTCCGACAAGTCGAGCTGTTGCAACGCCAGAAATCGCCCGAACAGGCTCGCTCCGGCATTCGTCAGTGGTGTATCGGCGACCCGCACGGTGTGCAAATGCTCAAGCCGCGACAACAGATCGAGCGACTGCTCGGGGACCCGAATGTCCGTCAGGCTCAAGGTGTCGAGTTCAGTCAGCTTCGCCAGTCGCTGAAAATCTGAGTCGCTTAATTCGTGGGGCCCCTGCAGGGTGAGCGAGGTGATTTCAAACCGCCCTGTCGGCAGGTCGCCTTCTCGCGTCGCAGTTCGAGCAGGGCCGTGATCGGCCGCACCAGGCGAGCCCGGTCGGCTGTCGTGATCCGCCGGAATTTCAACGAACTTGAGCGTTCCACCCAGCTTCAGAGCCCACAGCGCCGTTTGCCGCTCAGGATCTTTCGGGGTGGCCTTTCCCGATTTCCCCGTCTCGCCATCAGCCGCGCGGCGGGCCGTTGTTTGTTGTCGATCGTCAGCCCCGACCACGGTCTGGCGTCGTTTCTGCTGCGAAATGAAGGTGGCTCCGCCAATCAACAAGGCGACCGCCGCCACCAACGCCGCGAGGTACAGAATCCAGGCACGGGCCCCACGTTTCCGTCCACCGGTGGAACCGACCTGGTCCACCTCGGCCGACAGGTGCACGATCTCAGCCTGCAAGGCCTGCAGCTCCGAAGAAACAGGGGCCGCCGAAACGGTGTGATCCGGATCGGCGTGCTGGTGTGAAGCGACAGGATGGGCGGCGGTGCCAATGGAAAACGGCGCCAGGGCGGCGGCGACCTCCGCCGGAGTGGAATACCGCTGGTCAGGCTGTCGCGCCAGCATTTTGGCGACAATGGCCTCCAGTTCCACCGGCGCATCGTGTCGAAAGGTCCGTAACGGCAGCGCTTCCTGGTTCGTGCGGGCCAGCAGCTTTTCCATCATGGACACCCCGCCATACGGAAAACGGCCGGTTAACATTTCAAACAACGTGCAGCCCAGGCTGAAGATGTCGGCACGGATGTCGGCCGATTTCGAATCCTGGGCCTGTTCCGGGGCCATGTAGTCGGGCGTCCCCACGATCTGGCCGATGCGGGTGAGTCCACCGTCTGCCGACGATTCGCATTCGAACCGGGCCAAGCCCAGATCGAGGATCTTGACCAAGGGCAGACCATTGTCCCCCTGGGTCACGAGCAGATTTGAGGCCTTGATATCGCGATGGAGTAACCCCAACTGGTGGGCATGTTGCAGCCCCAGTGCGGCCTGGCGGATGCACTCGCAGGACCAGCCGATCGGCAGTTGTCCCTGCTCGCGGATCCACGCTTTCAGATTCTGGCCTGGGACATATTCCAAGACCAGGTAATAGGTGTCGTGTTCACAATTGGCGTCGTAGGCCCGAACCACGTGCGGGTCATCGACGGCCGCGGCTGACCGGATTTCTCGCAGGAAGCGCTCGACCGCATTGGGCTGTTTCAGTACATGCTTGTGCAGTTTCTTGATCGCGACCATACGGCCGATGCCGGGTTGGACGGCTCGGT
This sequence comes from Planctomycetota bacterium, assembly GCA_018242565.1. Classification (GTDB taxonomy): domain Bacteria; phylum Planctomycetota; class Planctomycetia; order Planctomycetales; family Planctomycetaceae; genus JACQFH01. The sequence goes on from JAFEBR010001137.1 coordinate 2,464, forward strand.
AAACGGCCCCCATCCCGCCGTGGCCCAGCATTTCGAGCAACTTATATTTGCCCAGAAAGAACTCCCGCCGATTGCCTTTGCCAGCGAGCAGCAACTGCGCCTGCCAGAACGTCAGCCAGTCTTCTTTCACCAGTCGCATGGCGAGCGACTTGGGTCGCGTCTCACCCCAGGCCCGGGCTGTCGCCAACTGCTCATCCGAAAGCAGCGTGCTTTTCTCGAGCAATTTCAGGAGTTCAGGAGCGGTCGTAATGGGCATCGAGCTTAACCGCGGTCATGGACCACAGTTCAGGGGAAGATGAGACCATCGGGCAGGCTGCGGCCGATTCAATAATTATAGGCACGGCCCCGATAAAGAACGAGACCTGTCGGACGGCCCGGCAACGGTCGAGCAAAATCACTCGGCGGGCAGGGCATTCTTTTCCCGCGGAATGGCTTGTCGATCGAACGCCGGGCGGGAAAGCTGCAAGCGCTCGGTGCCGCGCGTGATGTCGACCGTCAGCGGGACATCGATCCGCCCGAGCGTACGCCGTAAATACCAGTGGCTCCAGCGTCCGGCCGGACGGTCATTCAGCGTTTCCAGCCGATCCCCCGGCCGTAATCCCAGGCGCGCCACTGGCCCTCCCGGTGAAACACTGGCCACGAGCGGCGTCCGCGAGTCGTGATCGAACGCAACGTCCCACAATTCGAGAGGCACATCGGCCTCGTCAAACCGCGCGCCTTTCTTCAGATACATCCGACCGTTGGGGAAATCGATGGTTACCAGGAAGCGGGACAGAAACGACAGCCCCAGATAGTTTCTTTCGCCGATGTTGCCGATCACCTGCTGCTGGCGGAAACTTCCGAGCTGGATGGCATCAAGCCGCACGGTCTCCAGAGCCCGCGTGCCCGCCCGGCTGAACGCCTTTTCCTTGAGGAGCACGGTCGCCTTGCCTTTCTCCTGCAGTGTCGCGAACAACTTGTTTTCGAGCTCGAGCGAACTCCCCCCCAGGCCGGTGGAAATGAAGAACTTCTGCGGCTTCTCACCGGGAATGGCCAGTTGAACGACGGGGTGGGCATGCTCTTGCCCCGGGTGCACGATTTTCACCATCTCGCCGACGCCGCTCGGCAAGCGCGAGTACAGCCGCAGGGTCCCGGCATCAAAGTCGATTTGCACGATATGTCGCCGCAGAAAATCGAGCCCGAGTTCGCCATCGATTTCCAGATCGAGACCTTGCCGCATGGCGTCGTACTGAGCCGTCTCGACCCCTTCGCCAAACGAGACAGGATGCGGGCCGATGCGGGCTTCCAGCCTGCGGCGGACTTTACCGGAATGGCCACCCGTCGGTTGCGCGGGCAACTCGGTCATTTCGGGCAATTCGAGTTGATCCGCCAGCCGTTCGTCGATGGTTGTCGCCCAGAGGGCCGTGCAGACCAGAAACCGGTACTCGCGCTGCCGGATCACGACGGGCAGCATCACGAAATCGCCGGCGGGGGCAATTTCAAATTCGGCAGTGGGCGCCGGTTTGCGACTGTCGGCGCAGGCCATCGTCGCCAGCCACAACAGACTACAGGTGATTACGATTCGGAATGCCATAAGCCAGATGATCCCACAGGGCAGACTCGCCGGTCTTCAGGGGGAAGCTGCCGATCGGCCCTCATTTCCGGAGAACAACGACGTCTGGCACCGCCCGCGCGAACTCGCTCAAACCGTCATCGGTGATCCGGGTATTGGCCACATTCAACGAACGCAGGCGTTTCAGGTTCGTCAGACTCAAGAGACCCGTGTCGCTGATCCGGGTGTTGCCGATTTCCAATACTTCCAGATGTTCCAATTGACTCAAGACGTGCAGGCCGGCGTCGGTGATATCGGTGCTGTCGATGATCAACTGTTTCAGCTCCTGAAGCTGCGCCAGGTGCCGCAGGGCGGTATCGTCAAGGGGAGTGCCGATCAACGTCAGCCGCTTCAACGACCGACACTGGGCGATCTGTTGAAAGCCCGGGTCGCCGAGTTTTGTTTGCGACAGCGCGAGATCGGTGAGGCGTGTGAAGCGACTCAGCGGCAACGCGGCCAACCCGGCATCGGTCACACGCGTCCGACTCAGGTTCAGTGATTCCAATCGTTCCAGGGGTTTGATGCTGACCAGTGAACGGTCGGAGACGGTTGTGCCCTGGAGTTCTAACCCTTGCAGGCGGGTCAGATGGACCAGGGACTCGAGCCCCTCTTCGGGAAAGCTGGCGTTTTTCAAGACCAGGACCTGCAGGTTGGGCAAGTCCGCGAGGCAGTTCAAACCCGATCGCCCCAGCTTGGCCCGCGACAGATCGAGGACTTCGAGTTGCGAGGCCTGCGATAAGGAGGCCAGGTCCGAATCCGGAACATGGAGCATGTCGGATACGAACAATCGCAAATGCTTTAAGCTGCAGACCACAGCCAGGTCGGCAGGATCGATGCGCTGATTCTCCAGACGGACTTCCTTCCAGAGGCCCCCCTGACGCAGCACATACCGGATCTGGCCTCCCAGGGTGCGGACGTGCGTCAGCGACTGAAACGTGGCGAATTGGTCCGCCGTCAATTCCTGCGTGACCACTTTGTCGAACAACGAACCGGGCTGAAAGGGATTGCTCCCCACGATGGGGCGCAATCGAATGACGGCGGCATCGAGCGCCGCTCGTTGTTCAAAAGTCGCCTGGTCGCCCGCGATGTTTTCGAACGGCTTTTGTTCCAGATCGATGCGTTCAATCCGCCGTTTAATGTCGCCGCGGCCCGCCAACTGGATTTTGCGCAGGCTGTCGGTACTCACCCCACAACCCTGCGCCAGATCGTCGAGCTTGTGCTCCAGCCACAGCTCATATTCATTTGTAAGCAGTCGCGAAATCTCTTCGCCCGAGCCCAACAGCTGCTTGCGGAAATCGACCGCGAGCTTCTGGACCGGCTGAGCGGTGACCTCTTCACGCAGATCGTCATCATCGGGAGGTGCGTCGCCCTCGCGCGTGAAGGTGGCGGCGGCCACCTGGGTCGACTGGTGGGAGACATCCCGGCCCATGTGAGGACCGATCAGCAAGAGGACCAGTCCCACGGCCAGACACTTCATCCGCAACTCGGTGAATTTCGGCATGACCGCAGGATATCGCAGTTCGGGTTCAGCACTCAAGACAGAATTGCCTGATTTACCGTCAGGTTGTCGAGCGGCATCGCCACCGGCGAAAAGTTCGCCAATGTCCGGGACGACCAGATGCTGATCCCTTAGTTTCTGCGACTCAACAGACACGGTCGTGGGTGGCACCGGACTGATCACCAACCCGAGCACAGAGGGCAATCGCTCGCGCAGGCGGACTACCGCGTGTCGGACAGGGCTTTCATCCAGGTGTAGACAGAATCGCCGATCTGGTGGTAGCCGGTGCTGGCCGGATGCACGCCGTTGTTTTGCCGGGTCGCCGACAGGGACGTCGCCGAGTTCCAGGGGCCCTCCGCCACCGGGTAATTGTGCTGGCAATCGAGGTTGGCATGTGTGGGAATGAGGTCAATACGGTCGGCAACGCGGCCACCGTATTGCGTCAGCATGCGTTCGACGAGGCGATGCTGATTGCGGCGATACTGCCAGCGGGTCTGTCCTGTGGCGTAGTTCGCGCCAAAGGCATCCTGCGACGCGGCGGGTGGAACGGGCAGCATGATGCCCACTCGTGTATGGGGGGACGCTTTGATGATCATCTCCACGAGCAGGTCATAATACGACAAGATCGTCGTCAGCCCCGCTTCCAGCGTGGCGTCGGTCAGTGAGAAAATGTCGTTGGGCCCCAGAAAAATCGTGACAAAATCAGGGAACGCCCCTCCGTTGACATCTTTGCAATACGCCTGGAAATCCAGCGTGGGGCGGCTGGCTCCGTCCGGGTACAGAAATGGACTGGCCCGCTGGGCATAATCGCCCGCGCGGGGTGTGCCGCTGGCATGGGTGGCAAAGCGGTGCGCCGTCCAACCTCCGTAGCCTTCATGCCGGACCTTTTCCAACACCGCGTTCGGGGCATGCGAGCCCACCAGCTTTAACGTGGGATTTCCTGGCTGCTCACACAGCGACAGCAGACGCTGCGGATAGACCGAGGCATGGGTCAAACTGTCTCCCACACACAGCAGGGTCCGCGGCTGACCGGCCCCGCGGTCCGACGGAATCACGCGAATCACCGAACGGCCGCGTGCCACGAGTTCATTTTGCTCGTCGCGCACTTCGACCACCCAGGGATGATCGCCCACATCCGCAGGTTTCGGCACAAACGTCCAGCGCTCGGCCTGATGAATTCCCTTCGGGGTGTGGACATCAAATGTGTAGTTCGCCGGGTTCAGCAGCAGCGAAATGTTGTCGAAATACACATTCGCTTCCAAACCCGGCACGGCATAAATAACCGGCGGCACAGCCAGTCGGACCTTGCCCGGGAAGTCTTCAGATTTAGCATCGGGCTCCGCCGCCCACACGGGGAGCACACTGCAGCACAACCAGACGGCACACGTCAGGATTTTGACAGGCATGATGAGTTCCAGAGGATGTTGTGTCGGCGGAATGAATGGTCAGGGCCGGATCGGCTGTGGCGTGTGATGGCGACGCTGGGCACAGCACGAGGCGGCGCGTCTGCCGGCCCTGTGGACCGGTACCTCAAGGTTGCGCAGGCTTCGTTCCCGCCTGCTGCAGCGCTTTCCAGAGTGCTTCGGCAATCGCGTCCATCCCCTTATCGCCCGGGTGGGCCGCGACACCGGCATGCTCAATGTCTCGCTCGGCTTTCGCGGCATTAGCCGGGTCGGTTCCGAGGGGCTTGATGTCCACAAAAATGCCCCCCGCGGTGGCACACTCCTGCTTGAGCAGGCCATCTTTAACGGCATCGGGCCAGAATTGACTGCGGACGATAATGGTCGGGTGGCCATGACGACGAATCTCGGCGAGCAATCCGCGTAAGGCCGTCGCAAAACGCTCGCGTGCGGCTTCAGTCTCGGGCGGCATGGCGTTTTCTCCAATTGCCAGGATGACCACATCGGCCTCGAACGCCAGTTCGTCTTTCAGACTGTCGGGAACCGAGTAGTCTGTGAGGTTGCGTTCGAACTCGGCGATATTGCGAACCATGACCTGCGGCGTGCCGCCGGCTTTTTTGTTGATTCGGTCGAGCAACCGGTGGACGTAGTCTTTCTCTTTCGCACTGGCCGCCATGCCCCAGTTACCGGTCCAACCGATATTGGCCGCCGGACCGTGCAGGGTAATGCTGTTGCCCAGGAACAGAATCTTGCCCACCGGCAAAGTCCCGACCTGCAATCGCGGAGCAGGTTCTGCCGAGCCGGCCGATTGCATGGCGAACAACCCCGCCAGTCCGCAGACGCAGCCCAAGCCAAATAACACCTGCCGGGCCGTTCGGGATTTGACAATCGCGTGCATGGTCTCGACTCCGAAATGGTGATGCCTTCTTCCACTGGGGTCGCATCGTAGAACATGACCCCCATCGGCGAAAGCCGATGCACCGTGTCGCGGCGTTGTGGTCACGCGAGGCCCACTTTGCCAGCGGCCGATTCTGGCAAGCCAGCACGGAACAGTGTAGAACGTGAGGCGCGGGACCGGTCGCAGTTCCCGGAAGACTCGAATTGTGATCGGCGGCGTGACGAACACGAGTCTTTATGATGGTCTTATCTGTGAACCGGCAACATGACTGCCATACTGCGAGGATTCAGCAGCGTTCCCAGAGATCCGCAGATTGACCTCTGGCTGGGTGCCCAACCCGAGGCCCTGCGGGACCTGGCACAAACCTGGTTCGCGGAAATGCGGGCTTGTGGTGACGATGTGCGGGAACTCATGCATGATGGCTGTCCCGCCGCGTGTGTGCTGGACGCCCCGTTTGCGTATGTGAATGTGTTCCAGTCACACGTGAACGTCGGCTTTTACAATGGCGCCCGGCTGGCCGATCCCGCCCGGCTGTTGCAGGGAACGGGCAAACGCATGCGGCACGTGAAATTGAAACCCGGTGTGCCTGGCGACGCCGCCGAACTCACGCGATTGATCCACGACTCGTACCACGAGATGCGGGAGCA